>NZ_CDLUDY010000222.1:0-11914 GCF_975968855.1 Petrachloros mirabilis | reverse complement strand
GTTCAGCTGTAACGTTGTTTACTTGGTCCTTGAAATACCTGGTTTCGAGGTCCGAACAAGCCATTGCCGTTCCGAACAAGATAATGGAGATTAGCTTCCGGAGACCGTTCATCGTTCAACTTCCTTTTCACCCGATTCCGTCTCCAAGCGAACCCGATGACGCAAGCCGGATGAAACGTGTATCTGCCCCTCGCCATCGACAATGATCGCCTCAACATTCTCCAGATGCTCCACAAGCTTCATCCCTCGCTCAGGCCCCATCACAAAAATTCCCGTATCGAGCCCATCGGCCCAGACACCATCCTTGGCAATCACGCTGACGGTCTGACAACCGCGAGCAGGCTGAAGCGTAGCGGGATCAAGAATATGGTGATAACGGATTCCGTCCTTCTCAAAGAACCGTTCATAGTCGCCGGCCGTCGAGATTGCCTCGTCCTGAAGCTCGATCCATGCTAGGACAGCTCCTTCCTTACGCGGGTGTTGAATACCGACTGGAAAACTCTTCCCTCCCGGCAAACGCCCAAACGTCTTGATGTCGCCCGAAAGGGCGACGATGCCGGCCAGGGCTCCTGCTTTCTTCATAGCCATGGCAGCTTCATCGGCGGCATACCCCTTTCCAATCCCCCCGACGTCGATCCGCATTCCCGACTTCTCGAGTGAAACTGTTCGCTCCCGGACATCGGCATGGACGGCCCTGAGATCCACCAACGGCTTCAATCGCTCAAGTTCGCTTTCAGTCGGTACGCGAGATTGGTCGGTCACCTTCCACAAATCGAGAGCGGGACCGATCGCTATGTTGAAAGCACCCTCCGTCACATCAGCTACCTCCAGAGCTCGCCTCACTAACGACAATGTTTCAGGAGCGACTTTCACCGGCCCCTTTCCGGCCGATGCATTCACACGCGACAGCTCACTCGTAGGGATCCAAGTGCTCAGGAGTTCTTCCAGTCTATGGATTTCTGCGAACGCGGCGGTTGTCACAGCTTGCGCCTGTTCCTTCGTCGACGCCACGGCAGTCACTGTCACCAGCGTTCCCATGTGCATTTGGGCGCGCTTGAGAGTGACGGGTTCGGAAGTCGCCAGAAGTCCCTGGCAGCCCATCGCCGCTACCCAATACAAACCAAAAAGCGAAAGCATCACCACCCGCACGAGCATGTCTTGGGATTCTCCTCGATCTATTATTACCAATTATGTCGCCTGAAATACCGCGAGTACCGCGGGTAGGGCATGACTTCATAGAGGCGGGCCTGACTCTGAGATGGATACGGCATCACCCTTTTGGTCGGTAGCCGCTCCTGTTCAGGATATCCGAGTTCCGGCAAATTCGCCTTGAGATCCTGGGAAGAATCGTGCTCAACGATCGACAAGGCCACCATGCGCCCATACCGTGGTGAATCCACACCAAACCGCCACGTTCCCAAATCGGTCACAACACCGGGCTCTACGAAAAATTCCACGTCAACGTTAGCCATAGACAAGAATGGTCCCTCGCTTATCTGAATGCGATTCACACGATAATCCCCGGGGGCGAGAGAGAGGGCGAAGAGTTGGTCGCCGGATTTAAATAACACTGAAAACCGCTCATCTGTATGCCGATTCACCAGTTCGAGCCTTCGCAGGTCCGGCAAATAAATCCTGGCTCTCTCACCCGCGATCACCGTCGCGACTCTCCCGGTCACAAGACTTTCACCCTGACCCACCGACTCGGTGATCTGGGGTAGATTTGTTGTACAGGCAGCGAGCAAGAAAACAACAGAAGAGAGGAAGATGGCTAAAGAGTTGATTTCCTTAAGACGCGTCATGATTTCCATTCGCTAATTATACAGAAGCCATCGATTTTATTAGACTAAACCCATGGCCTCTAATAGCCATACCCCCTTGACACAGAATCGAGCGGTGTAATATTAATAATCGTTCTCAATTTCATTTAACAACAGTGCCCTTGTACGTTATGCCGATTGCAAATTCAGAAGTCCATTCTTCGCTGGACCAACATGAGACTCGCTGCGAATGCGGCCAGCTCATTGCAAAAGTCCGTGGGCAAGGTCTCGAACTCAAATGCAAACGTTGCAAACGCATCGTCGTGATCCCCTTCTCGTCCATCGAAGGATGGAGCACGTTGAGCACATGAGCACCGTTACGAAAGGAGGCACCGTCCGAGTATCCGTATTAGAACCTGTACCATTTATCATTTCAAGCCAAGGCCAGAGACCCTCGAGTCCCGAGTCAGACCATCACCCTATTCAAATGTTGGAGGTTTTACCATGAGGATCAGGTCAATCCTCGGGGCTCTCGTTATCGCCAGTTTGCCGGCTCTACCGGTTTTGGCTGCCGACATGTCCCCGGAAGAGATACAGAAATTAGTCGATGAGGCAGTCGAAAAGAAGATGCAGGAACACGAACGGCGCGAAGGCAAAATGGAGCCCCGAGAGTTGAAGGGGCCTGCCGGCCAACAGTACCCCGTCCCTACCGGACCGATTACCGATATTAAAGTGGAGCGAGCCGGTGAAGAGAGGGTCCCGCTCGGATTCGGTTCAACCGGGTCAGGGAAACTTATCTATGCCAAGCCGTTCTTGAGCGCTCCAAAGGCCACGGTCGGCGGCTACGTGGATGTCATGTACAACAACCTCTCACGGCAGAATCTCGACAATCCAAGCCGCCATTCTTTCGGCCAACAGCGGCTGGTCCCTTTTATCTACGCGGACATCACCGAGCATGTGAAGTTCGCGACGGAAATCGAGATCGAACGTGGAGGGCCTAACACTCCGCAGGGAGACGGCTCACTGCAACTTGAGTTCGCTCAACTGGACTACTTGATCAAGGAATACATTAATCTCCGCGCGGGAATTCTTTTGATGCCGGTCGGCAAATTCAACTTGCTGCACGACTCGCCCCTCAACGACCTAGTGGACCGGCCGATGGTGTCGAGAATCATTATCCCTAGCACCTGGTTCGAATCAGGTGCGGGTATTTATGGAACAGTCTATCCAAGTTCGCTCTCCAAACTTGACTACGAAATCTATGCGGTCAACGGTATGAGCTCGACTGCCGGAGCAATAACGGATCTCGGTGTACGGAGCGCGCGCGGCAGTGTGTCCCGAGACCGAAATGACAGCAAGGCTGTCGTGGGCCGCGTCGCATTCAGCCCGATGTTGGGAATCGAAGTCGCCGGATCCGGCTACCATGGGGTCTATGCCAACTCAACCCCAACAACTGGTACCAGCTACCTCGATGTCTTTGCACTCGATTGGACCTTGCAGCGTGGGCCATTTGAAATAATCGGAGAGTCCGCATGGTTGCGAATTAGCAATAATGGGACCGGCCCGGCAGGCATGCAAGGCTATTACGTCCAAGGAAACTACCACTTCATGCCGGAATTCCTGAAGAACTTGGCTCCCAGTCATTTCACAGAGGCCTCGACGTTCACGGCGGTCGTCCGTTGGGAACGTGTCGATACCGACACAGACAATCGCACCCTCGCATTGGCACAGGGGAATCGGCGCGAATTAGAGCGGTTGACACTCGGGTTGAATTTCCGCCCGGTCGAAGACACGGTTTTTAAGTTCGATTGGCAGTTCAACACACAAAAGAATGCACAGGGGCTCGTCAACGGAGGAGATTTAGGGACTTCCAACAGTCCGATCAATGGAAACGGATTCTTGATTCAGGCAGCGACCTATTTCTAGTGGAAGGGATGATCCCTCCCCGCCTTTGTGGGGAGGGATTACGAAATAGAGCACAACGGAGACATGTTCTCGAAAACGAAACCAGCCTGGCTTGGGCTATTCCTACTGAGTGCCTGCGCAACGTTGAGCGGGGGGCAGGAACGCTATGCCGTATGCACCTACGATCGGGCGTGGGATGCTGCGATCGATGCCGTGAAAGACCGTTCCATCACTCTGAAGAACAAGGAAAAGGGTCAGATTGAAACGGCCTGGCTGGAAATTCCCATGCAGGGACGGACCTTTGGTGTCCTTCAACGTGAAATGGCGGACAGCAAAGATCGGTCCCGAATCATCATGTCGGTGAAGCAGATGAGCGACGTGGTCAAGGTTAGTTTTACCGAAGAGCGGCAGCGTTGGGCCTTTCGTGGAGGATCTCGCCTGTTTGGATGGGCGGCAACGGAACCTTCAGAAGAGGTCATGACTGATGTTTATACCCGACTCGAGAAGAAATTAAAGGAGCAGGGATGCGGATTAAACTGACACGAATCATTCTCACGGCTGTTCTCTGTTGCATGACAGGAACGAATGTTTATGCGATTGAACAGGTCTGGGATGACGAACTTCGCCGATATTTGAAGGATGACGACTTCAAGTACGAGGAGTTCATGTCTGAGGAAGAAGCCGTCAAGCTCATGCTTCCAAAGTCGAAGCAAATTCAGAAAGAAGTGATTCGCCTCACGCCTGAATCGAAAGAACTGATCCAGCAACGAATCGGCTGGAAGTTTCCTGAAGAGTCATTCGACTTGTACATCGGACGGACCGACAGCAAGATCGACGGTTACGCGATGGTCCACAACACCATCGGCAAGTACAAGGTTATGACCTATATGGTCGGAGTTGGTCCCAAAGGGAGCTGCACCAATGTCGAGCTCCTCGTCTTCCGCGATGCCAGGGGAAGCGAAGTCGGCCGCAAACGATTCAATTACCAATACGAGGGGAAGACCGTGTTGGATCCCATCAGGATCAACAAGGACATCATCAACATCAGCGGCGCTACCATGTCGGTGCGGTCCATGAGCGCCGGCGTGAAACGTGTACTCGTCCTAATCGACGAATTCTATCTGAAGCCGGCCGGGCTCGGCAGTGATACCGTTGCCGCCCGCAAGTCTGACAAAGGCTTCTTTTCTGCTATATTTGGCAATTGATACGAGCGGACCGAGCGTCCCCACATGAAAAATTTCAACCAGCGCTTCAAACTCCGCGATTCCGACAGACACCTTAGGATGCTCTACACTCAGTTCTTGCTTTTGATGCTGGTCGGATTTCTGTTCTCCTTTTTCTGGGCGCACAGTATGACCGGACTTTCTCCACAGGGCATCGCCGATCACTATCGAGGATCCGACGCGACGTTTGGAGAGCCGATGTCGTTCCGCGAACTGGCTGAGATCACGCATTTTCACCTCTTCACGATGCCGGTCGTATTCATGATCCTCGTCCATGTACTTTATTTGACGAATGCCAGTCCCTCGACCAAAATCCTGATGAGCTGGCTCTCCTTTACAGGTGTTGGATTGGATCTCCTATCGCCCTGGCTGATCACATACGTGTCGCCGGTCTTCGTCTTGACCATGTTGACCGGAGATACTCTCATGATGGTCACGTTTCTCATCATGATGTGGATCCCCTTGTACGAAATGTGGATTTTGAAACAGCCGCTCATGGCGGGGAAACGGCCTGAACAGACATAAGGTAGATACCGCAGTACAGTTCTCATCGGCCAGAGGTTATTCGCCCAGAGCCCAAAACCAGGAAAATGGTTTTGGGCTTTTTGTTGCCACATGGAAGCACAAATATGAAGACGATCTATCCAATCGAGACGCTTCCGGTCATCGAACGCATTCAGCGTCTACTTTACAAGATCGACCGACTTCGCCTCCCTAAGCGGTCGCGCCGAGACGTGGTCAGCATTCTCGTCCGGCAGGTCAGCAAAGAACTCGACCGCCACCTCCTCTGGCAAGCAGGCCATGGGCGCCGGACGGCATCTGTCGCGATCAGCCTAGGAGAATCCCTCGGCCTCTCCTTCGAAGCCCTGCACCACCTTAAGCTCGCGTCCTATCTTCATGACATCGGCCTATTGATGGTTCCGCAGGCAGAGCGGGGAGACGACACGCCTGATACGTACGAAGCGATTCAGAACCATCCTCGGGTCGGTTCCAACATTCTGGAACCCTTTTCGTTTCTAAGAGAGGCCTCGATCCTGATCGCCCACCACCATGAACGGTGGGACGGGACCGGATATCCCTACGGCATTCGTGGGACCTTCATTCCTATTGGCGCGAGAATCCTGTCGATTGCCGACGCGTTCGACGCGATTCGCGTCCCTAAGATCGCTGATCACACGATGCGGAACTGGGTCGCGTTCCGAATCCTTCGAGTTTCTGCTGGGACACAATTCGATCCGACGATTGTTGAGGCACTCCGGGAAGTCCTGCAAAGGGGCAAAGAGAGAACGGTGTCTACCCGTTGAATGAATCGGCCGGTGACCCACACACCGGCATCGAAGTGGGAGTTCTGCCGCTCCCACTTCCAGGGCGGGGGCCCTCGCATCCTCCTGAGGCCCCCGCCTCCCTTTCACGATTCGATTAAACGATTTATGGAAGGTTATTTCTTGATCTGCTCTGCAAGATAGTTCTCAACCCCGACCTGTTTAATGGCTGTGAGTTGAGTTTCGAACCAGTCCACATGCTCTTCGGAGTCCACGACCATATCTTCCAATACATGGCGAGTCGTAAAGTCTCCGACCTTGGCACAATGAGCAATGGCCTTCCGAAGTAGGTCGACGTCTTCGCATTCGAAGGCTCGGTCGGCTTCGAACAACGTCGAGACATCGCGTCCTCTTGCCACCGCATCGAGTGTCCCGACATCCGGCGTCCCCTCCAAATAGAGGATATGATCGATAAGACCGGCTGAATGGCCGACCTCGTCCTGCGCCAGATGGCTGAAGTGTTCGTGCAATCGCTCGTACCCCCAGTCTTTACACATTGCCGCGTGCAGAAGATATTGATGAACAGCGGTGAGTTCCGCTCGCAGCACCTGATTGAGAAATTCCACGACACCTTCTTTGGCTTTCATAGCTCGCCTCAGCCTTCCTTCTTGATCTGTTCAGCCAAATAGTTTTCCAATCCTACCTGCTTGATCGTCTCCGTCTGAGTCTCGATCCAATCGATGTGCGCATCTACATCTTTTGCCATGTCCTCAAGCATATGCCGCGTCGTAAAATCCGTCACTTTTGTGCAGTGCACAATGCCTTCATTGAGGAGGCTTAGCATCTCTTGTTCAGCCTTCAAATCCAGTTCGAGCTGTTCCTGAACCGTCTCGCCGACATGCACAGCGTTCATCCGCTGAACGTTCGGGACGCCTTCAAGATAGAGGATGTGCCCGATCAACTCATCTGCGTCCTTCATCTCATCGATGCTCCGTTCCCGCACTTTGTGGTGCAGCCGTTCGTAACCCCAGTTATCGCACATCTTGGCATGTACGAAGTATTGGTTGATGGCGGTCAGATCGGCGGTCAGAATCTTGTTGAGCAGATTGACGACCCCTTCCTTCGCTTTCATCGGCTTCCTCCCTCCTCTTTTAACCGGGTAGGCCCTCACGATCAGGGGCTCAATTGTTCTTAATCTTGGCGGAGAGTGAGACCTCTCAACCGCACAACATTATCGATCGGTCACGAGACTTCGTCAACCGACTTGTGCCGGACAAAAAAGTTGATATCGGTTCTCAGTTTCGGAAGATCAAGGTGAAGGCAGAATTTTGCAGACGGGTCGACGGATGGAGAAAGATCAGCCGGCTTCTCGATAGCCACAATCTTCATTACGACATTGCACACTTCGGCCCGCCTGTTTGCTGACCTTTTCGACCAGGAATGGAGCCTGACAGGTTGGGCAGACTTTATTGACCGGGCGGTCCCACAACGCAAATTCGCATTTCGGATAGTTGCTGCATGCAAAGAACGAGCGGCCTTTGCGAGTCCGCTTTTGGACCAAATCTCCGCCGCAACCTGGTTGTGGACACTTCACACCCAATGCCAAGGGCTTCGTGGTCTTGCATTGGGGATAAGCGGAACAGGCGATGAACTTGCCGAATCTTCCGGTCTTCACCACCATCGGACTCCCGCATTTGTCACACATCTGATCGGTCGTAATTTCCTGCTTCGGAACGACTTTGATGGTTCCGTCAGGGAGCTTTTCGAAATTCTGCGTGTTCTTGCAGGGAGGGTCGTCCTTGTATCCAGGACAGGCAAGAAACTTCCCGTTCCGCCCCCACTTGATCTCCATCATTCTTCCACACTTCTCACAGGGGATATCCGTCGGAGGTTCCACCGTATCCTTCGGGCCTGGAATCGTTTTGGCCTTTTCAAGATCAGCGGTAAACGGATTGTAGAAATCTCGTACGGCTTCGACCCAGGGCTTGTTCCCCTCCTCAATTTCATCGAGCTCCGCCTCGAGTTGCGAGGTGAAGTCGACATTCACCACGTCCGGGAATCCTTTCAGCAGGAAATCGTTGACCGTGCGACCCGTCTCAGTCGGGACGAACCGTCCCTCCACCTTCTCGACGTACTTACGTTCTTGAATCGTTGAGATAATTGCTGCATACGTCGACGGTCTCCCGATCCCCTTTTCCTCCAATTCTTTGATCAAAAGCGCTTCGTTGTAACGGGGAGGCGGTTGGGTAAAGTGCTGCTTCGAGGTGATGCCGGGAACCGTCTGCTCCGGTTGTTCAACCAAATGTAACCGTTCATCTTCGCTGAGGGATGGCAATTGACGTTCAGAGCTGTCGTCAACTTCTTCCTCCTGCTTCGGTTTCTGCACCGCCAGTTCCTTGTCGATCCCTTCCATATAAACGATCGTGTGACCGGGGAACTTCACGATTGTTCCGCTGGAGCGAAACAGATATTTGACTTTCGTCTCAAGCGGCGTGGATTCGACCCTGGTCACATCCAGAATTGCCGGCACCATCTGGGATGCGATAAAGCGGTTCCAAATCAACTTGTAGAGATTATATTGGTCGGGTTCCAGGTATTGCCTGATGGATTCCGGATCGCGACCAGCCGAGGTCGGTCTAATCGCCTCGTGTGCCTCCTGGGCCGCCTTGGACGTTTTGTAGACGTTGGGGGTCGCCGGGAGATACTCAGGCCCAAATCGTTCTTGAATCAGCTGTCTGGCATCGGCCATCGCTTCTTGCGAAATCCGCGGCGAGTCTGTCCTCATGTAGGTAATGAGCCCGGTCGCCCCTTCAGATCCGATTTCGATGCCCTCGTACAGTTGCTGAGCCAAGGTCATCGTCTTTTTTGGGGTAAAGTGCAGCTTACGCGCGGCCTCTTGCTGAAGTCGGCTTGTAATGAAGGGCGCGACTGGATTCCGTTTCTTTTCCTTCCGTTCGATTGCCGTGACAGTGAACGGCTTCCCTTGAATGGCCGCAACCACCTTCTGCGCCTCTTCAGCCGTGCCTATCGATGCTTCTTCACCGTTAACACTATGGAGCTTCGCTTCGAACGAGGGCGGATTCTCACCTGCGAGTTGAACGGTGATCGACCAATATTCCTCGGCGCGGAATGCTTCACGCTCCGCTTCCCGTTCACACATCAAACGTACTGCAACGGATTGAACGCGGCCCATCGAGAGACCCCGCCTTACTTTGTTCCACAACAATTGGCTTCCCTGATAGCCGACAATCCGATCCAATACCCGCCTGGCTTGCTGAGCATTTACCAACTTCATATCGATTTGCCCAGGCGACTTCAGCGCTTGCTTGATGGCCCGTTCGGTAATCTCGTTGAAGAGCACACGAAATACTTTCCCGTCGCGCTTCTTTTTTGATTTACCCCTCAATTCTTCCGCAAGATGCCAGGCGATAGCCTCACCTTCACGGTCAGGGTCTGGTGCGAGAAAGACCTTGTCAGCTTCTTCGGCTTTCTTTTTGATTTCCGCAAGAACCTTCGACTTGCCCTTAATCGTCACATAATGCGGCTCGAAATCATGATCCACGTCGACGCCCAGCTTGCTCGTCGGCAAATCTTTGATGTGACCGACCGATGCCATCACGGTATACCCGCGTCCCAAGTACTTTGTAATCGTCTTGGCTTTCGTCGGAGACTCGACAATGATTAACGACTTCGCCATATGAATTCCAATACCTTTCCCTATGATCCGTACCAAATATAGCAGACCAGTGCAACTGGTCAGGCGGGAAATAACTCTCTACACTTTCAGATAACGCTGTCCAGGCAGTTGACGAACCTGCCTCCGGAGCTCCAGAGACAAGAGCGCGACCATCACCGTCGACACTGGCAGTCCGGTGTGCTCGACGAGATGATCCAGCGTCGAGGGATCATACGAGAGGGCATCATACACCAGCTGTTCCTGATTTCCAAAACGTTCGACAAATTTATTGTCCGGTCGAGCGGAACCCAATCTAGATCGCAGCGTCTGATCAAGTTGCGGAGAGATTGATTCGATCACATCTTCAGCCCGCTCAACCAAAGTCGCACCTTGCTTGATGAGGGAATTTGTTCCGCGACTCGTCGTCGATTTGACGAAGCCAGGGACCGCAAAGACCTCTCTGCCTTGTTCCGCGGCCAGACTGGCGGTGATCAAGGACCCGCTGTTGACGGCCGCTTCGGTCACGATCACTCCGAGCGAGAGCCCGCTGATAATCCGATTCCTTCTTGGAAAATGCGCGCTGTGCGGCGGAGCACCAAGTGGCAACTCGGACAAGATCGCACCCTGAGTTTCAATTTCACGCCGAAGCCGTTCATGCTCAGACGGATAGGTCCGGTCGATCCCGCATCCCAACACCCCGATTGTCCGACCCCCTGCAGCAAGGGCGCCACGATGGGCGGCCGCATCGACCCCGCGAGCAAGACCGCTCACAATCGTAAACCCGGTAGCCGCAAGTTCCTTCGCTAAATCTTCCGTGAAAACACGTCCGGCATCAGTCACACGCCTGGATCCCACCACCGCCAGAGCCAATTCGTCCGCTTCGGTCATCGACCCGGATACATAAAGAAGAGGCGGGGGATCTTGGATCATGCGCAGGCGGAAAGGGTACGAGACATCGAGGATCGATATGACCTGGATGTGACCCTGTCGAATCTCTTTCAATTGGCGGTCGATGCGCCGGCAGCTTTCGGAATCAGGCCCTTGCAAGATCGACTCGGCCAACCTTGCACTACAACCACGCCCGATCAACTCGTCCCTCGAGGCGCGCAGCACAGCATCGGGACTTTTCCATTCACGCACCAGTGTGAGAAGAGTATGGTCGCCTATTCCGTCAATCGATTGCAGCGTCAACCACCCTTCAAGGGAAGGGTTGACCTCGTGAGGTTCGAGGTGAGTCACCTCCACACCTTTGGCGAATGCTTGATTACGAATTCGGGATGGTATTGTCCGATGCCCTGCATGACAATTTTATTCTAGAGGACGGCAAGATCGTACTGTTCGAGATGCAATTGCTCATCCGGCATCACAATGACCTTTGCCGCGCATTCTTGCTCCATCGCTTCCAGCCCCTGACGTTCTTCGTCTAATAACAGCCCCGCCACGGAAGGATGGGCCCCGACAATAATTCGCTGCTGCTCGTTGCTGGTGCCAATCCGGCGAATCTCGCGGAAGATCTCATAGGCCACCGTAGTCGGCGACTTGGTGTAACCACGGCCTTCGCAATATCGACAGGGCTCGGAGAGCGAGCGAAGCAGGTCCTCCCGCACGCGCTCGCGCGAGATTTCGATCAGGCCGAGATCGGAGATGCGAGAAATCCTCGTCCTAGCCTTGTCGGAGGACATCGCATCGACCAATGCATGATAAACCTTGTCCCGGTTCTTTTCCCGTTCCATATCGATGAAGTCGACGATGATGATCCCCCCGATACCGCGCAGCTTGACTTGATAAGCAACTTCCTTCGCTGCCTCCAAGTTGTTGCGTAAAATCGTCTCCTCTTGATCGCGCTTCCCCACAAAGCGTCCCGTGTTGACGTCGATGACCGTCATCGCTTCGGTATGGTCGATCACGAGATAGCCGCCGGACTTGAGCCACACCTTTCGGCTCATCGCGCGAGCGATCTCCTGTTCGACTCCAAGATGATCGAAGAGGCTCTCATCCTTGTCGTAGAAGTGAATTCGCGCCGTCTGCTCCGGAGAGAAGCGCTGCACAAAATCGCGGACCGCTTCATACTCATCTCTTGAATCGATC
>NZ_CDLUDY010000221.1:0-8047 GCF_975968855.1 Petrachloros mirabilis | reverse complement strand
CTCGAAGGCGTCTTATCGCTTAAGTAGATAGGAAAGCGACGGAAGAGACGGATGGTGAAAGGCATTTACACTTCGCAGGGTGGCTTATTCTAGAGGTCATGTGAGCCATCGCAAGCAAGTAAGGGTTGCCGGGACGAGCGATGTGCGGTCTTTTAGAAGAGGAGTACTGGAGGTATTTATCTGACGGCATCAATAACTAGAAATCCCTGAATAGCCGTCGGTACACACGAAGTGTGGTTTGGTGGCGGTGACCCGGATCGAACGGGTGACCCGCGGCTTATGAGTCCGCTGCTCTGCCAACTGAGCTACACCGCCACAAGGGGGGCATGGTGAGAAAGATTTTGGATATTACCTGACTCGAGGCTGAAGTGTCTACAGGAGGGGAGAAGTGGAATTGCCCGGAACGATCTATCCCATAGCCTTTCTGATTCGTTCCTGATGCTCGACGGAAAATACGTTCGAATATAAATGCGCCACCCATTCTTTCCCCTTCTGGGTCACATTCAGACAACGCAATCCATCCTGTATATATGGAGCGACGACATTCCAGTAGAAGGTGGGGTAATTGTCGCGCAGATCGTCGACAGTCTCGAAGCCGAGCTCCGTGGCGGTTCCAGTTTCTCTGAATTCGTAAAAAAGAGCGGTGCTTTTTTTCGAGTGCTGCGGGTCTGCGAGCTGGCCGATGAGGTCGGCAGCGCGGACCAGACCCGGGTAGTCCAAAGTCCCTTGATGATCCTTATCAGAGGGAACAGGAAACCTGGTCCGCTCGATGTTGGCGGCAATAATATTGCCGTCGATCAGGAAATGGCTCCTGAACCGTTCCTGAACGAACCGCTTCCCCCGATTGATGTGATAGGGAGTCAGCGATGCGTCCGTAGCACCACGCGGTAGTGTGACGCGTTCATCCTTCACGCCGGTCACGTAGGATCCGAAGATGTCCTCCTGGCAAACTCCACGGACATAACCGATATCGTGGCAGAGCAAGGAAATGACGAAGTGGAGCCAGTCGCGCGGCGTCACGCCGCCGTAGCGGAGGTGCTTTCCGACGAGCATCTCCTGGCCGACTAACGTCACCATCATGGTGTGGTCAATATTGTGATAGGGAGCATCGCTGTCGGCGATACATTCCAGAGCCATGCGACCTGCCCAGCTGATGATGCCGGGATAGTCAGGTTCGAGCTGACCGTACATGACGCGGTAAGCCCGGTGGAGCCGTTCAACAAAAGCGTCGATGAGAATGGCTTTACTGTTGAACATGTGCAGGTCCTTCTTCGTTGCCTTCAGCGGTGTTCGTTGTTACGAAATGCTCAATTGCTGTCCCTCTTCCAAAACAATCAGATTTGGGATCCTTAAATGTCGAAGTTCCTCGACGATCCTCGATTTAAATGCGGGTTTCATGTGGTAGGCGTAAATGGTTATGTCTGACCTATTTAGCTTCTCGCATTCCTGAGCGAACAATGACGGCGTCAGGTGTTTACTCGCACGGGCAAGGTCGTTCATGGAGTCGGGGTATGAGCATTCGATGAATGCCGCCTTGAGGTGGGGGAGACGGCGGGCCTCATGCCAGATCTCATCGGTACAATAAGTGTCGCCGCTATACACAAAAGCAGACGTCTTGTTTTGCACGACCATGCCTGCTGTGGGAACAGTGTGATTCACGAGGATGGGCATGATGTCGATATCGCAAAAGGAATAAGAGGTTCCCGGTTTGAGCGGTTTGGACTCCAAGATGGGTTTCTGTGCCGTCGGGATAACGAAGAAGTTTGGGTACACCTCAGTGTTAAAAATATGCCGCTGCAGGCCGTCGATAACCGGAGGAAGACCGGCCACTATGATGGGCATGTCAATCTGGTCACCCAAGTTATCGGCCAGCGTAGGGAGTCCTTTAATGTGATCGAAATGGATATGGGTAAGGAGGATATGCCGGATCTGTTTCTGCTCAACGAGCGACAGCGCGCTGGCGGCGGTGCCGGCATCGAGGAGGACCGATCCATTCAAAAGGAAGCCGCAGGTGTTACAGGGGAGGCGGCCGCTCTTGGAGTCCAAAATACTGTCGGATCCGTGACATCCGAGTATTTTGATATTCACAGCCGTAGCTCCCTTCTGTTGATGATCAGATTATACTCCCTGGAAGGATGCGGAAATGAATGATGGGGCGAGTCAGGGAGAAACATGAATCCTTTATGCCGGCTTCTTGCGCCAGATATTCCGCAACCTTGATTCATCAGACATGGTGCATTTCAACCAGAGAACGTCTGAAGGTTGCCTATTTATGCTGTTGCCGTAGCGCGTATAGATTGGTGGCGGTTTTCACTTTATCGAGCAACGTCTCACGCGTAACCGGTTTGCGGACCCAATCTCCAACGCCTTCTTGGACGATACCCTCGAGAAACATCGAATCTGATGCTCCGCTTAGTACAATGATGGGAACGCCCGGGTATTGTTTTCTGAACCGTTCAATGAGTTCCTTGCCATCCATGTTCGGCATTTCAAGGTCGCACAGGAGGGCAGACACTTTGTCGGCCATCGTATGGGTGGCCATCAGATCCATCGCGGTCTTGCCGTCCGACGCGGTCAAGACATGATAGCCCTCCCGCGCAAGAACAAGGCGGGTTGTATCCCTGATACAGGCGTCGTCATCGACGACCAGAATAGTAAAAGACATAGGGTCGCTCTCCTCGCTCACGGGGGGGTCAGGCCTCCATAATAAGGTAAAAGTGGAGGGGAGGCCACCGCTGGTAATGATTCGCAAAGGCCCTTACTTCAATGGGTTGCAGTTTACTGGGGATAGGTTCAGGAGTGAATAGCCTCAAACGAGGGGGGTATCTACTTGAGGGGATAGCAGCAATTTCCGCAATTCAAGGATGACCTTTACTCCCCTCATCTGGAGGGATACCTATTCGTGGGGATTGTTGTGTAGAGGCAGCGGGGCTATAGGAAGTTTGGCAGTGCTACTATTCTCTGGGTGGTCGTGCGTTGCAGTGCTGATTTTGGTATGAACTCCGGTGAGGGACAGTGATGTTGATGGGAAGAGTTCTCATCGTCGAGGACGAAGAACATGTCAGAAAAACCGTCAGCCTCGTCCTGAAGCAGGGAGGCTATGAAGTGTTGGAGGCCTCGGATGGCGAGCAGGCGATCGCGGCAGTTCAGGATTATCCCAACGGAGCGCCTGTTCATGCCATTATTTGCGATCTTGGATTGCCGAATGTAAAAGGTAACGATGTCATCGCGTTCATCCGCGCTAAACTGCCATCCGTACCTGTGATCGTGATGACAGGACATCCGGATGTTCAAGGCGCTGCCTTCTTATTCAAGCAAGGCGTCGTGGATTACCTGATCAAGCCGGCGCAGGCTCAAACATTGCTTGATGCCGTCAGGCGGGCCATCGGAGAACAGGCATTGCTGGGCTAGTATAGGGATTCCTTCCTGAGCGTCCTACCGAGTGCCGGTACAATCCAATATCGAGAAGATAGATTCCGTAGTATGGTGAGTCGCGAAAGCGAGGAGTCTTCCTGTCGCAGGGGAGGAAGTGGCGGGGCGATTCTCTCCACAGCCACGCATCCGAGCTTGCGATACAAGCATCCGTATGACAGGCGGATCAGGAACGTGGGGACGATGCCGGAGCGTGGGGAAGCCGCATGTGGATTTTGGTCCCCACTCCGGGGTCACTTTCCACCCAAATGTTCCCTCCGTGGGCATCGATGACGTCTTTCACGATTTTGGTCCCGAGACCCGTTCCGCCTGGTTTCGTGCTGATGACGCGCTTGGTGAACAAGCGGTCGCGAACTTCCGGCGGCATGCCCCGACCGGTATCGATGACGGACACGAGGATTGCTCCTTCTGAGCCGGGCGCCTCCTTGCCGCACACGGCAACAGAGCCACCGGGGGAGACTTCCGGGATCGCGTTGTTGATTAAGTTGTAGAACGCATTGTACAGCCGCCGCTGATCGGCCACGATCATAGGAAGCATCTCAAGATTTTCCGTAACAAGCCTGACTTGTCTTTCCTGTGCGAGCTTGCCCAACGACCGGAAGACGTTGCTGACAACAATGCTGACTTCGCAGGCCGAGAAATCCAGCGGCGTACTGAGGCCTTTCACGGCATCGGCTATTTCCCTCACCCGGTCCTGAATCCGATGCGCGTCCTCCTTCAGCATGTAAATGACTTCGTTGCAGAGGTCCCGGCTGGCATTGGCTCGCTTCACCTCAATGTCCGGCAGGTGGTCGAGGAGTTCGTTGATTTCGGCCTGAAGAATACCTGCACCGCAGACCACAGGCATCAGGAGATTCTTGATGTCGTGGGTGATGTCGCCCATCATCTGCGCGACCTCGGCGAGCTTGGCTGATTCGACCAATCTCGTATGCTCGATTGCGACGGCAGCGAGCGCGGAGATGATCGTGAGAATCGCCAGATCGTCGCGATCGAGGAAATCGCCGCCACGCTTGTTCATCACCTGAATCACACCGATCGGGTCACCTTCCCACCGTCTGAGCGGGATGGTGATCATGTCATGCGTCACGGCGCCCGTCGATTGATCAACCTTTTTGAAATGACGGCGGTCAGCTTGCGCATCGGGAACGATTTCGGGATGCCCTGTTTTATAGACCGTTCCGGCAATACCTTCGTCCCAGGGGATCTCAGTTCCTGCCGGTACCGGGTGTTCACCGATCGAATGGTAGAAGACCAACGTCTTCTTTTCACCGTCGGCGAGCAGGACGGAACCGTTCTCCGCGTCGACGACGTCGAGTGCAATGCGGAGGGATTGCTCAAGGAGGTCCTGAAGCCTGAATTTCTGAGAGAACACCTCCGACATCCGCTGGGCAGCCGCGAGTTCAAGCTCCCGCCTGGCAAGTAGCCGCGCCAATGAATCCGGCGAGTCAACTTTGGTGGAACCGGGGACTCTTTCCGAGAGTGGCGGCGTTGTCATATCAAACCTCTCCATAATAATGATGGAACAATAGTAATTGAGGGATCGGTGTCGACAAATACAACGATAGTCTGTACGTGCCCTGTTTGTGTCGAGAAATTAGGCGGCGCATCGTAGAGAGCCAATCGCATGGTCATCCTCCCTTATTCCCGGCGCGCTAAGCCGTGTCCCAGTCCGGGTGAACCTGCCGTGCGCACGTTGTGCACACCGTATGAGAAAAACTTGCCGTTGAGTGATCGGCGATAAAATGTTCGACTTCATGCCAGGAACCGGTTTCGTCCCGGATTCGTTTACACGTGGCGCAGATGGGCAACAGTCCCCGGATCGTCGGCGAGGCGGTCGTGGCCAGCTGCAATTCGCGAACGAGTGCAGCCGTTTCATCGGCCATTTGTTTGCGCTCAACGAATTGTCCGACCTTGAGGCCGATATCGGCAAAGGTATGAAGTAACCCCGTGTCAGGAGGGCGAACTTCATGGGCGAAGAATTCGATGACGCCGAGGACGCCTGTCGTCCCTTTGATGGGAAATCCGAATGCCGCGTGCAGGTTCGCATCACGCGCCAACTCCAAGCGGGGAAAGTTGCCGTCTCTGACGACATTCGTAATCCAGTCCGGCTCTCCACTGGCGAGGACCCGGCCCGGCAATCCGATGCCAGATGAGAATGTCGTGACAAGGCTTTTCTGGAGAAACTGTTCGAGGGCCTGCCTGGAGGACTTCTCCCACACGGTCGCGCAGCGCAGTGTGGTGGTGCGTTGATCGAGCAGCCAGATCAACCCGACCTCCCAATTCGCCAGATGTCCGACGGCCTGCAGTATGTTGCTGCCGGCTTGTTCAACCGTTTCGGCTTCCATGAGCACTTGGCTGATTGCCAGCTGAACGGCCTGTCTGGTTTCCAAACGCTTACGGTCGGTCAGATCGCGAAGGAAACCGCTGAAGAATCGTGCTCCCTTCGTTTGCCAGGTTGCCAGGGACAGTTCGAGAGGAAATTCAGTGCGGTCTTTCCGAAGGCCGGACACTTCAATAGGGCGTCCCAGCAAGCGAGACTGCCCGGTGTCACACACGCGCTGAAATCCAGCCAGATGCTCCTCGTGATAGCGCTTCGGGATAATAAGTGTCAGGGGTTGGCCGAGCGCTTCCTCCTCCGTGTATCCGAACATGCTGCAGGCGCTATTGTTCCAGAACACGATGGTGCCCTCAGCATTGGCAACGATGAGGGCATCAGGTGTCAATTGAACGACAGCGGTGAGTTTCGCTTCGAGATCGGTCAGGCTGTCCTGGGCATGACGGTACTTCGACTGCTGTCTGGCGATCCAGACACACGCGGTGGCAAACAGGACGAGCAAGAGGAGGCTGGCAATATTGTTTGTTGTCCCGATCATCGGGCTGAAATTGTCCAGACGAAAGCCTCCGGAAGGATGAGACCATCGTTCGAACATCGTCAGGACGATGGCGACCGCAGTGACATAAATAACGGCGCGTTCACCACCCCACCAGAGTGCCGTCAGAATAGATACAGGATAGAGGAACACGCCGACATGCAATGTCGGTGTCACGTAGATGTCGAGCAGAGCAATGACCGCAAGGAGCCCAAAGGTAATCAGGCTGTAAGGGGACAGCCGCGGAAATTTCAACAAATCGCCGACCGTATCAGGACGAAAAGATAAGTTCATGGTACGTCAACGCCTCGGAAATGAAAGCTCACGACCCATGGTTCCTCTCCACAGGCCTTCAGCCAGCCTTCGTCCAGTGGGCGAACGATGCAACGCGTGCAAGCCATCCTGCAAGCTCTTGCGTATGCAATTATGTTCCCCGTGAGCGAACAGGCAATACCCACAAAATAGGTATCCCCTCATCTGAGGGGATGGTTCGGGTCTTTGTCCTATGGTACCTGCTCGCTTCAGAGGAAAGGGGCGGGTCGGATTTTCACGGGTTTAACTTTTTAAGGAGGAAGGTATGAGTGAAGGGAGAGTATTGATCGTCGACGACGAGGCCGACGTCAGAAAATCGGTTCGGCTGATTTTGTCCAAGGCGGGATACGATGTGATCGAAGCCGAGGACGGGGAAGTCGGGGTTCAAACCGTCAAGTCCGGGGATAACCCGCTTGCGCTGAACGCCATTATCTGCGACCTCAATATGCCGAAGATGAGCGGTATGGAAGCGATTCCGTACTTCCGTTCGCAGTTTCCATCCTGTCCCGTCATCGTGCTGAGCGGCGCGGGGACCGTCGAAAGAGCCACCACGCTTTTCAAGCAAGGTGTGGTCGAGTTTTTGTCGAAGCCGATTGATCGCGATAAACTGCTGGGGGCGGTCAAGAAAGCCGTTGCCGAAGGCGGATGGAAGGATAGTTTCAACGTCTAAATCGGACCATTACATCAGCCTAGTTCGGCCAGTGTGCGGTGTGCGATCACACTGAGGAGCTTGGTCTGGCTGAATGAACGAAACGGGGCGTGTCGGTCGAATAGGGTAGACCGATGCGCCCCGTTTCATTTGGTGCGAAACACGTGACCAGACAGCTATGCGCGTGGAACGAGGATCAAAGGGTGGACAGTGCCGGTGATTGTGAGGGTAATTGTCAGTTTGCTCAGCTGATTTGCAATTGCGCGTTGGTTGGATCGAGAGGAAACCGGATATGAAAGGTCGTGCCTACGCCAGGAGCGCTTTCCACCCAGATCCTACCTTTATGGGCATCGACCACATCCTTCACGATTTTGGTGCCCAGTCCCGTTCCGCCTTTCTTCGTGCTGACGGCACGGGCTGAGAAGAGACGATCTCGAATCTCCGGCGGCATGCCGCGCCCGGTATCGGTGACGGCCAACGCAATGCCTCCGGTTTCTTGATCGAGATACCCGCTGACCGTGATCGACCCGCCTTGCGGAGTCTCCGGAATTGCGTTGTTGATGAGATTGTAGAACGCATTGTAAAGACGGCGTTCGTCTGCCTGAAATTCCGGCAGAGTATCGAGGCCGTCCATGCGCAGAGCGATGTGTTTCTCTTTGGCAAGCACTTGGAGAGTCTTGAACACCTCCAGAATCACCAGGCCGACCGCACACGCGGCGAAGTTGGGTGGCGAACTCAGGCCTTTGACGCAATCCGCCATTTCCTTTACCCGTTCGTGGAGACG
>NZ_CDLUDY010000220.1:0-5923 GCF_975968855.1 Petrachloros mirabilis | reverse complement strand
GAGGTCAAGCCCCTGATCGAGCAGACATTGGGAGACATGGGCATCCCAATCTATGTGTACTCGACATTCAAGAAAGGTGTGGCAGCAGCCGAACGTACCTAGAAAAGGGAACGTCCGCACCATGGGTTACTTCGGAGCGTCTTGGGCGCAGCGAAATCCGACATTGTGTTCATGTTCCAAGGGATCGCCTTTTGTCCGGAATGTGGAGCGTAGTCGGTAGGGTGAGTTCGTGTAAGAACCACCCCGTTGCGCCTTCGCCGTGCCCTGCAGCGGTCCGCGGGGATTGATCGCCGTCAAATCCGTATAGTAGCGATCATCGTACCAATCCATTGTCCACTCGTACAAATTCCCCGCCATATCATGCACGCCATACGGGCTCTTCCCCGCATCCCGGTTCCCGATTGGGGACACTGTATCGGTCCCTTCCTTCAACCCGAACACTGCGTGGGCAGACGTCGGAGGATCATTTCCCCACGGATAGGTTCTGGCATCCGAACCCCGGGCGGCCTTTTCCCATTCTGCTTCAGTCGGCAAGCGCTTCCCGACCCAGAGGCAATATCCCAAAGCCTCCCACCAGTTGACCCAACGGACCGGGCGATCAGCATGCACAATCGGTGTATCCTTATCCGCAAAACTCCACGGAGGCTCAAGAAGCATCGCCTTGACAAACTTTGCAAACCGGCGGTTAGTTACCTCAAATTTGTCGATATAGAAATTATCGAGAAATACCCGATGGATGGGTTGTTCGTCATCATCCCCCTTGTCGCTACCCATCGTGAATTCGCCGACCGGAATCAGCACCATAGGGGCACCGTCATTTCCAATAATCTCAGCAGGTGGCTGGGGCACTGGGGCAGATTTGGATGTCCCAGGTCCGTTGGATGGAGTTGGAGATTTCACAGCAGGAGGTTTCGGAGCAACTTGAGGGGAGACTGATTCCGATTTTGCCGGAGCAGATTCTTTGCCAGAATTCTCAGGTTGGGAGGGCGTGACAGGCGCTTTTGTCGCCGGTTTTGAATCACTTTCCTGCACGCGAGTCTTTGGTGGTACGGTTGGGGACCCGGAATTCGGCGGAGGTGGAGGAGGCGGGACCGCCTCGGCTTTGGCCGGTGTCGTTTCCGTCCCCGATACTATTCGTCCCTCGACCCAAAAGAACGAGAAGCCACCCAAGAGAACCACCGCTGCAACCTGTCTAATAAACTTCTTCATTGGCCGACGCACCTCTGAAACCACAAGGTTCGACGCAAAAACCTCACTATTGAGGGTACCGAAAAATGCGGAGACATTCCAGTGTGGGAAGCCTTATGTCGGGCTTCAATACAGCCCGAGGCATCAGTGGAGGCACAGCGGATGGGCAGAAAAGAAGAAAAGACAGTGGGAATATTAAGTGGGCTTATTGACGCTATAGCCGTACAGCCACCTCGAAATCGTCCGAGCTTTGTTCCTGACACTATGGAGTACGCCGGCAGGAATGAACAATTCTTCTCCTATGGCTGGTCGAAAGACCTTCCCGCCGATTTCAAACTCCACGTCTCCTTCAAGGACCATGACCAGTTCGTCGACCGTGTGACGGTAATCTTCCCACACCTGGCCCGGAGAATCGGTCCAGATGTCGCAACTGAACCCGCGGGAGTGCCAGAAGGATCGGATTGAGTCGATGCTGACTGGTGGAGTCATTGGATGAAGAGCGGACGGCATGCACGAGCCCGGAGTAACACGAAAGTTACGGGAGGTGTTTTTATCCCGTCGCCAGGAACCTTCCATAATGGCTCCGGGTCGAGCAAGCTTTGTTTGGTGGAGGCGAGGGGAGTTGAACCCCTGTCCGAAGATCGTCCGTACACCGTGTCTACATGTGTAGCCGATAGTTTGAGTTTCGCAGCCATCCACGCCCACCGGCAGGCTTAGAACAGCCGCTAGCCCAGAATTGTCTCGTTCCCCGACGCTGAGCACCGGCGTGGAACCAGCCCGCTGCATCGCGCCGTTTCATCCCCGCGGGCCTCAGATGAAACGACGTCACAGCTTAATTAAGCTGCGAGTGCCAGTTCTTGATTGGCAGTTGCATTTTCCCGGAGTTTTACGAGTCCCCGAGAGCTCGACATGCAACGGTGACTTCAGTATCCCCGTCGAAACCGGTCGCCCCCTTTCTCGTCAGAATGATGAAAATTGCCTCCAGCGGCGATCTCGCCCGCTGCAGCCTTGCTGGACGGCCATCTTGAACAACCTGCCATGAAGCGTCAGACCCTTCAGACCGATTCCAGCTCCTCTCTAGATGCTCATGATACCGTACAGGTCAAGGGGATGCCAGGACCTCTTTAAACGGTTCTCATCACAACGCGCACCCTGAATACAGACAGTGTCTTGGAAGAACGGCGCTCTACGAAGGACGATTTATGAGCTCCGTGCGCCTCAGGGCTGATCGACACACTTGGTGGAGCTATTGATCTACAAATGCGGCTAAATTCTCACGCGCTCTTGAAGCGAGTGGCCTTGGCAAACAAGATCGCGATGAATGGGAGGGCTAATCCCAACAGTAACTGCCAAATCAGCAGATGTCCGAGCTGGCTATAGTCGGCGGGGATTTGAAGAACACCGGTTGTCTGGTCGCGGACTTCGCGGGTCACGACAAAAATATCGTTCAGGTACTTTGTCCCGAGCTGGCTCAATGACAAAGCCAAGTTGGTGAATGACGCCATGACCGCAAAAAAGGTAGCTTTCAATTTAGTTGGGGCCGAATTAGCAATCCAGGCCAGCATGGGAATCATCGAAATTTGCCCGAGGGGAGACTCGAGCGCTGTGTCGACCAAGGCGATGAAACGTGCGTCGACGATGCCTCCGGTGACCCGCGACGTCCATTCGTGCAAGCCGTAATACATGCTCACGATCGGCACCGTAAGAATAGTCCCTACCACGGTCAGAAACCCTACAACATACGCGATGGACCGCTCCGCCATGAACCGTCGAAAGACGAACATTCCCGCCAGCGTCAATGAGTTGGCGATCAATGAGAGGACGGACAGAAATTGTTGGTCGAACTTCAGATGGTCGATCATCCACCAGGTCGTCCCCGGACCTGTACCTGGAATGGCCCGGAAGATGAACACCACAACTGCGGTGCCGACGAGGGTAAATCGCTTGTCGGGCTCCAATTCCTTGACCAGTTTCGCCATGAGGAACAGCACGATGGACATGGAGCCGAAGAAGACGATTTCCTCATTATAGGTAAAACCTCCCAAGCCGACTGACACTGTGAAGAGCGCAAAGAGCAGACTGCCTCCCAGGATCCACCAATTGGGCTGTGCGACTTCTTCCGTCCGCCCCCGCACCTCGACCATCTGCTCGGCCTGTTCCTTCGTGAAGCCCTGTTGAATGAGGGCATTCCGATGTCGCCACCGGACGAGCCAAGCCACCCCAAGTCCAAGCACCGAGACGAAGGGAATGATGAGCGCCAAGAGATAGATCCGCTGATAGAGCTTGACGAGCTCAGCTTGCGGGAGTCCGTTGGTTCCCGTGAAGACGTAGACATTGACCAACGCAACGATGATCCCTCCGCCGACGATCGCCACACGGCCTAGCGTCTGCATCGTAGTATGCATCAGCTTCCGCGTGCGCTCGTCGAAGAACTGGCCGCGTTCATCCACCAGGGGAACTGCCTCGACCGTCATCGCATCCGCGACGGCATCTTGGATCACGTAGCCGATCGGGGCAAGAAGCACGCTGAGGACGTACCAGACTTCTGCCGGCGCGATGGCGGTCATCGCGTCGCGGTGACCGATCAACGCCGCCATGATGCCAAGGCTGGTGGCCAGCAATCCCGCGCCCAGGCCGACCAGCCAGCCTTTCCATCGCCACAGCAGATCCACCGTGTGACCGATGGGCATCTTGAGCGCCCAGGGAATGCCGGCCCAGAAGCCGAGCGCGGCCAGGAAAGAAGCGGAGAGACCGAGATAATCTTTGACGAAAAAGGTGCCTACAATTCCGGTCAAGCCGGAGATCCCGTAGGCCATGTAGACCATAAGAGGCGGCAGGTAGGAGAGCCGCATCTCGCGGCCGAGCTCAAGAATATTCTCATCGATCCAGTTGACGAGCGGTTTTAACATGCAGTGGAAAGGGGTCACGCGGAGATAATCGCGTCGGCTTCGATCTCGACGAGCATATCAGGATCGATCAAACGCTTCACCTCCACCATAGTGGTTGCAGGCCTGATGTTCCGGAAGATCTCACCGTGCGCTCGTCCGACCTCTTGCCACTGATCGATGTTCACCATATAGATGCGTGTTCTGACGACATCGTTAAGCGATGCACCGGCTTGCTTCAATGCAGCCTCGATCGTCTTCAAGGTCTGAAACGTCTGCGCGTAGGGATCGCCTTTGCCTACGAGGCCGGACTGCGTCATGGCGGTCGAACCGGATACAGAGATTGACTGACCGACTCTCACGGCTCGTGAGTAGCCGATCTTGCCTTCCCAGGGACCACCGGACGAAACATTCTCCCGTGGCATTCTTTCTCCTTCCTATGAGAGAGGAATACGTTCCTTGTTCTTCGACAACCAAGTTTCGAAGGTTTGTATCGCGTCATTCAGTCCGCGCGCGATGGAAGGGTTGCGCGGTCCGCAAAACGCCTCGCTGAAATCGCACTTGAACTGAAACATGTTACCCAGATCATCAGCCCCCGGAAAACCGAACCCACGGTACTGCTCCGGTGTCACGGCGTTGTAGCGGACCTGCTGACCCAAAGCTTTCGTCAAAGCTGTGGCCATTTCGGTACCAGTAAGATGTTCTCCGGCAATGGCAATTGTTTTCCCGATGTACTCCTTACCTTTTTTGTATATGCCGAGCGCGCACTTGCCGATGTCTTCGGCTGCAATCCCCGGGAGCTTCTTGTCACCCATCGGGAGCGTGAAGACCAAAGTACCGTCCGGACCTTTCTTCGGTCCCATGCCGAATAAGATCAGATTGTCCCAATAGAATGAGGTGAGAAGAAACGTGGTGGGGACACCGAGCTTCTTGAACTCCTGATCGGCTTCACCCTTGGCATCGAAATGGGGGACCTTGTACTTCCCCATGAGCGTCGGCATACGGTCGTCCGAGAGCGGCACCCATTTGCGCGTGTCTTCCAGCGTCGACCAAATCACATGCTGAACACCGGCCGCCTTCGTAGCCTCCGCCTGAGCTTTCGCCTGTGCGTATTCTTTCTCGGGAGAAAAATGTTCCCAGAAATTCGTCAGACAGAATGCTCCGTAAGCTCCGGCAAAGGCCCGTTTCAGGCTTTCGACATCGTCAAGATTCGCCGCTACGACCTCGGCGCCGAGCGCAGTCAACACCTTGGCTTTCTCCGAGTTCACGTCTCGAGTAAGGGCGCGGGCTGCAAACCCACACCTGGGATCGTTCACGATCGCTCGAACCAGTCCGCCGCCTTGCGCTCCGGTCGCACCTACCACGGCGATGATTTTTTTGTTTGCCATGCTCCCTCCTTTCTTCTGGATACCTGTACTGTTCGATGAGCAGGCCAAGGGGACAGCCACCGCCAGGAAGGGTGGCAGTCCCCTTCACATGACGATGCCGCCACCTGCCTGAATATTCTGTCCGGTCAGCCACTTTGCCCGTTCACTGATCAGAAACGCCACAACCTCGGCCACTTCATCAGGATGACCGAGCCGGTTGAACGGCGAGAGTTGGATGCCAAACTGACGATATTGCTCGGCCAAGATACCCGTGTCAGTAATCCCCGGCGACACACAATTTACCGTGATGCCACGGGGCGCTAACTCGAGTGCCAGTCCCTTCGTAAACTGCTCCAGAGCCGCCTTACTCCCGAGATGCGCCGTCGCCCCGAAGAAGTTCATGTGAGTTCCGGCTGTCGAGATATTCACGATGCGTCCACCTTCTTTTAACACTTTCGCCGCCTCCTGCATGGCAAAGTAGGG
>NZ_CDLUDY010000219.1:0-4803 GCF_975968855.1 Petrachloros mirabilis | reverse complement strand
TTATTACGATACGTCTATCTTTTCCCACATCTTCTGCCTTTATTCGAAGTTGCGGGGAAGGGAAGGATAGGCTCGGTAATCTTCTAAGATTTCTTCTCGCCGATCTTGCTCTCCGTCCCTTTCCAAAGACGAATAATGTTGTCTTTGTGCTTAAACCAAATAAGGACACTTACGACAATGGAGAAGAGGAGAAATTCCTGTCGTTGCTCGTTCACGATCGCGACGACAGGAAGCGTCCCGAAAGCTGCCAGTGCACCACCGGAGGAATAGCGCCAGATGGCAACCGCTCCTAACCAGATCAGAAGGAGCAGGAGTCCGACGGAAGGTGAGAGGCCCAAGACAACTCCCAAAGCCGTCGCGACTCCCTTGCCACCTTTGAAATTCAGGAACGGCGAGTAGAGATGTCCCAGGAACGGGGCGATAGCGACGACCATAATGAATCGTTCATCGGTGAGCCACTGCATCGCCAACCAACCCATCACCCAGCCCTTGCCCATATCGCCGAGCAGTGTGAGAACGCCGGCTTTCCACCCTGAAATGCGCAGCACATTGGTAAATCCGACGTTCTTACTTCCTACCGTCCTAGGATCAGGCAGGCCCATCACGCGGGACACGACGACGCCGAATGGAACACCCCCAAGCAGGTAGCCGAGGATCGCCATAAGCACCCAGAGAATGTTTTCTGTCATAGATTAGGAGCTGAAGGATGGGAGATCCATCTGCTGAGGCAATTCGCGAAAGTCAAGCTACAACCCTTTGGCAGCGACTTGCTTCCAGAAACTCCACACATACTGACCGCCTGAAATATACCCCAACACAAGCGAGAGGTAGAGCGTCGCGAGACCGGCGAGGTGCAGATTCCCAAGCTCAGCGAGATTTGTGCCTTCGAGAATGAGCATTGTGATGGCAATGACTTGCAGCGCCATCTTATATTTCCCGGTTGTCTCGGCGGCAATAATCATCCCCTCACCCGCAGCGATCGCACGGATGCCTGTGACGGTCACCTCACGCGCTATGACAAGAATCGCTACCAATGCGCTGACACGATCGACGTTGACCAGGAGGATTAATGCCGACACTACGAGGAGCTTATCGGCTATCGGGTCGAGGAGTTTGCCCAGTTTCGTAACCTGCCCGGTCCGACGAGCGATATAACCATCCAGCAGGTCGCTGACTGCCGCGATGACGAAGATGATGGCGGCACCAATCGAGCGATCCTCCGTAGGCATGATGAAGAGGACTACAAAGACAGGAATCAGCAGAATCCGCCCAAAAGTTATGAGATTGGGAAGATTGAGAGAATCCTGCCCGACTGCTCGCCACACTTGCATGACACGGTGCATATGATGCGCAGTATCCCTTAAACGATCCCGCTCTTCAAGAGATCGTGCAAATGAATCACACCGGAAATGGTGCGGCCATCCTCAGACACAACGAGCGTCGTGATCGAATAGCGTTCCATCATCTCGACGGCTTTGGCTGCCAGATCCTTCGGCGCGATCGTCTTCGGATGGCGCGAGGCCAACTGACCGGCACTCACCCTGGCGAAATCTCCGCCCCGTTGAATGAAGCGACGCAAGTCGCCATCGGTAATGATCCCGACAAGCTTCCCCTTTCCATCGACAACGGTTGTCATGCCCAACTTCTTGGCCGTCATTTCCAGAATTGCGGCGGTTCCCGCCACCGATTCCTTGACCTGGGGCAGCTCGCCCCCGGCATGCATGAGGTCTTTGACCCGTACCAAAAGCCGACGACCGAGAGCTCCGCCTGGATGGAACTGCGCGAAGTCTTCTTCTTGGAAGCCGCGTCTTTGGAGCAACGCTACGGCCAAGGCATCCCCCATCGCAAGGGTAGCCGTTGTGCTGGCGGTCGGCGCCAATCCCATCGGACAGGCTTCTTCCGAAACGGAGACGTCGAGGGCCACATCGCTGTTCTTGGCAAGGGTCGAATTCAAGCGACCGGTCATCGAGAGAACGGCGATCCCCATCCGTTCCACATAGGGCAGCAGCTGCAAGATTTCCTGCGTCTCGCCGCTGTTCGAAATGGCAATGAGAATATCCGATCGGCCCAGCATGCCGAGATCACCGTGGATTCCTTCGGCCGGGTGGAGGAAGAACGCCGGTGTACCGGTGCTGGCCATCGTCGCGGCAATCTTCTGGCCGACTAATCCGGATTTTCCCATCCCTGAAACAACGACCTTGCCTTTGCATTGAAAGAGCAAGTCGACGGCCTTGCCGAACTGATCATCCAAGCGATCAATCAACGCCTGGACAGCACGAGCCTCAATGGCCAGCACGCGCTTGCCTTCAGCGAGGCTCCCGCTGTTCCCCCTTGGTACAGATCGAAGCGCGCTTTTCTGCGTTATGTTCTTGGATTTGCCGCGTCGCATATCCGCATCACTCGTTCAAGGAGCGATTTGAGTTGATGGAGCGGAACCATATTCGGGCCGTCCGAAAGGGCCTCGTCGGGATTTGGATGCACTTCCATAAAGAACCCGTCGACACCCGCACCGGCCGCTGCACAGGCCAATGGCTCGACGAATTCGCGTTGGCCACCGGACTTGGTTCCTCCCCCTCCCGGCTGCTGCACACTATGGGTGGCGTCGAACACGACCGGATAGCCGAAGCTCCGCATGATGGGAAACGAGCGCATATCGACGACCAAGTTGTTGTATCCGAATGAAGAGCCTCGCTCGGTGAGGACGATGCGTGTACTGCCGCATTCTTCAACCTTCTTCACCGCATTTGCCATTTCACGTGGTGAAAGGAATTGGCCCTTCTTGACGTTCACGACCTTGCCTGTCTTCGCCGCCGCTACCAACAGATCCGTTTGCCTGCATAGAAAGGCGGGGATCTGGAGCACATCGACTACCTTGCCAGATTCTACCGCCTGCTCTTCCGTATGAACGTCTGTCAACACGGGAAGACCAAGTTGGGTCTTGACCTTCACGAGCACCTCGAGTCCCTTTTCAAGACCGGGACCGCGAAACGAACTGATTGAGGTTCGATTTGCTTTATCATAAGACGACTTGAAGACGAATGGAATGTCGAGGGACTTGGCGATCTCGGCGATCCGGCCTGCCGTATCCATCACAAGCTGTTCATTTTCAATGACGCAGGGTCCGGCGATCAGGAAAGGCCGTTGCCCCTGGCCGACCTTGAATGATCCGATATGGACAAGATGTGCCATAATCTTTGGAGGCTTAGGCTGAGGTCGAAATTAAGGGAAGATACCACGTAAGAAGTCCCTTCGTCTCAGCCTCGAAGTTAGCCTTTCTCATCAATGGCCCAGCTTCTTCCGCAACGCTGCGCCAACAAATCCGCTGAACAGAGGATGTGGCCGGTGCGGACGCGAACAGTATTCCGGATGGAATTGGGTTGCCAGGAACCAGGGATGGCCTTTGAGTTCCACAATCTCCACCAATTGGCCGTCCGGTGACAGGCCGCTCAATACTAAACCTTTCGCGGTCAGCTGCCCGCGATAGGCATTGTTAAACTCGTAGCGATGCCGATGTCGCTCACGGACTTCGCTCACGCCGTACATTTTTTGCGCAAGCGTACCCTCCCCCAATGTACAGACATAGCTGCCTAATCTCATCGTCCCGCCCTTATCGCTGACCGCATGCTGATCCGGCATGAGGTGGATGACCGGGTGCGGCGTCCGCTCGTCGAATTCCGAACTGTTCGCCCCGGCCAGTCCTGCCACGTTTCTTGCAAATTCTATCGTAGCGCACTGCATACCCAGGCACAGCCCCAGAAACGGAATCTGACGCTCTCGCGCGTAGCGAATCGTGATGATTTTCCCTTCGATCCCTCTGATGCCGAACCCGCCAGGTATCAGGATCCCGTCGGCTTCCCGCAGGATACGTTCCGTCCCCTGCCGCTCAATGTCCTCTGATTCGATCCAGTTGACGTTTACGCGCGTTTCGTGATCGATGCCGCCGTGCACCAAAGCTTCCGCCAAGCTCTTGTAACATTCCTTCAGCCCTGCGTACTTGCCCACAAGCGCCACGGAGATTTCGTGCTTAGGATGCTTGATCTTCTGGACCATCGCATCCCACTCTCTGAGATTCGGCGGGCCTGTGTCGAGATTGAGCTGCCGCACAATCAGCTCATCCAACCCTTCTTTACGGAAGACAATCGGCACTTCGTAAATCGTTTCAACATCTTTAGCCGTGATCACCGCATCCTTTTCCACGTTACAGAACATCGCGATTTTGGCTTTCATCTCGGGCGGAATATACCGATCGGTCCGGCACAGAAGAATGTTCGGCTGGATACCGATTTCCCGCAGCTTGTTGACGGAATGTTGTGTCGGCTTGGTCTTGAGTTCGCCTGCCGCGCCAATATATGGGACCAGGGTCAGATGCACGTACAGAACATTCTCCCGCCCTACATCATAAGGCAGCTGACGGATCGCCTCGAGAAACGGCAGACTCTCGATATCGCCGACCGTCCCTCCGATCTCGACTATCGTGACATCCATCCCTTGCGAGATTCGCGTAATGCACTGCTTGATCTCATCGGTGATGTGCGGCACGACCTGAACGGTTCCTCCCAGGTAGTCGCCCCGTCGCTCTTTGGTGATGACGGAATTGTAGATGCGGCCGGTCGTATAGTTGTTTTCCTTCGTCAAGGTCAGTGAGGTATAGCGCTCGTAGTGGCCGAGATCCAGGTCGGTTTCAGCCCCGTCATCAGTCACGTATACTTCCCCGTGTTGATAAGGGTTCATGGTGCCGGGATCAACATTGATGTACGGATCGAGCTTAAGGAAGGTAATCTTCAGACCTCGGGTGACGAAGAG
>NZ_CDLUDY010000218.1:0-5405 GCF_975968855.1 Petrachloros mirabilis | reverse complement strand
CTCATCATGGGTAAATCGACGGTCGTCGATGTGCCGGTTGCGATCAAGCGGGCATCCTTGGCTGATCCGGCGATCGCCGATGCCATTGTCCTCTCGCCAAAACAAATTTATGTGACGGGCAAGGGGTATGGATCGACCAACCTAACGTTGTGGGGAAAAGACGATCAGATTATGGCCATTTTTGATGTAGAGGTAGCGCTTGATGTCGCCAGATTGAAGGACCAGTTTGGGCAGTTGTTGCCGGAAGAAACCAATATCAATATCGCCAGCAGCAACGACCATTTGACTCTTTCTGGAACGATCTCAAGCCCGGCCAAGCTCAGCCAGGCGTTGGCGGTGGCGGAAGCATTTGCCCCGAAGAGAGTGATTAATCTTTTGAAAATCTATCCGGATCCTCCGGGCGAGGCGAAGGCGGCGGATCTCGAGCAGGTGACAGTCGAGGTGATCCGCGGAACCTCGGTCAATGCAGTGAAGTTCTAAGGTTCTTTGCGAAGGTTGACGGGGAATGTCAGAGGGTCTGACCCGGCACAATTAGAAAAGGAGCGATGTGATGAAGCGATCGATAGCCTTCAGTTGTCTTCTGGCAGTCTGCGCCGCCCTGTGGTCTCAAGGGGTTGGTGCACAGGGAACAGCCGACTCTAAGGCCTCGACCAGCGAGGCACAACAGTTGGAGCTTGGCGTCGGAAAGTCTAAGGTGGTCGACCTCCCCACATCGATCAAGCGGGCGTCTCTGGCTAATCCGGAGGTCGCTGACACCGTCGTCATCTCACCGAAGCAGATATATTTGACCGGAAAATCCATCGGTGTGACGACGTTAACTCTTTGGAAGGAAAGTGGAGAACTGTATTCGGTATTTGACATCTCGGTGATGCCTGATTTGAGCCAACTCCGTGAGCAATTGCATAAGATACTCCCCGATGAAAAAGGGATTCTCGTCACGGCAACTCATGATCACGTGACGTTGTCCGGGACGGTGAGCAGCCTGGCGCGTCACTCCAAGGCGTTGGAAGTTGCTGAGCCCTTTGCGCCCAAAAAAGTGGTGAACTTGCTCCAGGTCGGAGGAGCTCAACAGGTGATGCTCGAAGTGCGTGTTGCGGAAATGAATCGGGATCTCATTCGACGTATCGGCGTCAACATGAACGGAGTGGGAGCCGGTAACAATTTCGGCGTAACGGCGCTTAATAGGCTTACCAGTTTAACTGGCCCTGGGGCATTGGACGGTCCTATGAGTCAATTTGTGACTGGTGCCGTCAATGCTCTCGTCCGGTTTCAGACCGGGGATATTACCTGGACTTCCTTCATCGATGCGTTGAAAGAGGAAGACGTCGTGAAAGTGCTCGCAAAGCCGACGTTGGTGGCAGTCAGCGGGCAGGAAGCCCAGTTCCTCTCTGGCGGAGAGTTTCCCTTTCCCGTGCCTCAGGCATTCGGAGTCGTCACCATCCAATATAAGAAATTCGGGGTCGGGTTAGCCTTTACCCCTACGGTTCTTAGCAACAATCGCATCAGCATGGCAGTCTCTCCAGAAGTCTCCGAGCTGAACTTTACGAATTCTCTTCAGTTGCAGGGATTCGTTATCCCCACGATCACCACAAGGCGTGCGACGACAGTGGTCGATCTCGCCGATGGCCAAAGTTTTGCCATTGCTGGATTATTGAGGGATAACGTGCGAGAACAGATCCAGAAGTTTCCCTTCCTCGGCGACATTCCTGTGCTCGGCACGTTGTTCAGAAGTTCTAACTTTCAGAAGAATCAGACGGAACTCGTGATCATCGTGACGCCTCATTTTGTGAAGCCCCTCGACATGGCGCAGCAGGCATTGCCGACGGATACCTTTATCGAGCCGAACGATTGGGAGTTTTATCTGATGGGTTGGACAGACGGGATCGGGTATGTCCCGAAATCCCAGCAGGCTCGTGATGGACGTCCTGCTGAGGCCACGGTGTCCCGGAGGTTGGATGGCGATTTCGGCCACATGGTTCAGTAACGGATGTCTCGATAGAAAACATTAATCGTTCGACCAATGATGAAGGAGCGCGTTATGAAGGGCATGAAGGGGTTGATTGTAACAGGAGTTGGGCTTTCGCTTCTCGCAGCTATCTCGCTGGCTGGTTGTACGAAACGGCCTACAACGCTGGGACCGGATCCAGGGTTGGCCTACAACACGGCCCGGGATCAACAGATCATGAACCCTGATGCCGGGAAAAATCTTGAGCCTGTTCAGGGGCTGGTGGACGGAAAAGCCGCAAAGAACACGATGGAGCGATACAGAGCGTCCTCTGAGAGCCCTGAGGAATACCGGAAAACCATCCGGGCTTCATCTGTGGTCAGTGAAGGAATTCAAACGAAGTAAGAGAAGTGGAGCGGAATCGCACATGCGCACACGTCTTAGGTCGCAAAAGGGAGCCTCAGCTGTTGAGTTCGCCTTGCTCTTGCCTGTGCTCATGATGGTGTTGTTCGGCATCATTGAGTTCGGCAATGCTCTCTATAGGCAGGCGGTTCTGACCAACGCCAGCCGGGAAGGCGCGAGGCTTGGGATAGTTCAATCCGTCCCTGCCATTACGACCGCTCAGATCAATGCTACGATTGATAATTACTTGGCACCGACCGGAATCAATCCGGCTAATGTGAGCCGCAACATTATCACCGGAGCAGTGACAGGAGCGCCTGTGAGGGTCACACTGACTCTCCCCTTTACATTTCTAGTGCTGCCAAATATCGCAGGGATCACAAACAACATCAACCTCACGGCCTGGACGGAGATGAGACATGAGTAGGGGTTGTTTTACGAATAAGATTAGCGACTCTATCTCGAGACAGTCTCTAGTCAAAAACGAACGTGGAGCTACGGCGGTTATCGTGGCCATTATGATCGTGGTGCTGTTGGGATTTGGTGCTTTGGCATTGGATATCAGCAACGCGATGATCGCCAGGAATGAGTTGCAAAATGTGGCGGATGCCGCAGCCTTGGCCGGAGCAAGACAGATCGGCGTGATATATCAAGCCTTGCCGACGGGAACGCCCTACACGGGTTACACGATTAATCCTAGCGTTGTGTACACTGCCGCTACAGGTGTTGCGTCTCAAAATCAGGCCCGCCAGGTCGCGGTCACCGTCAATATTGCCGACATTCAGATCGGTGTGTGGAACAGCACGACTCGAACGCTGGCACCAATTACCAACACGGGAGCCACGGGGGTCCGGGTCACGGCCCGCCGAGACGGGTCAGCTAATGGACCGGTGGCCACTTGGTTGGCCGGCGTCATGGGCATCAACAGCATGAACGTGGTCGCGACGGCGACGGCGGCATTGACTGGAACCGGAGTTCTCCTGCCGGGTGAGGCCAATGCGCCGTTCGGAATCGACGATTATATTTTTTCCAATCCGGCCTATTGTGGAACGCCGATCCAGTTCTATCCGACCAACAATCCCCCAACGGGCTGTGCCGGATGGCACACGTTTGAGGAAGATCCACCGAATGCTGCAACAGAAAGGCGGATCCTTAGGGGGCTGACCCCCAACCCACCGACCTATGAGACTCCGGGGATGACTGCGGGGGAGACAACTCTTGAATATATCGGAGGGAACCTGGCCACCAACCTTAGTGACTTGTATAACCTCTGGGATGCCAAGAAAGTGATGGACACCTCAAGCCCAAGTGGGTGGTGTTGGCATGTGACGATTCCCGTTTATCCGAATCAAAATTGTTCTAACCCCGTTACAACGATGGGAACCGTTGGTTTTGCCTCAGCCTGCGTGTGGGAAGTGCAGTATCCTCCCATCGGGCAGGTGATCAATGCGTTTGTGGAATGCGGTAAAGTCACGCAGGGACAAGGGGGAGGAGGCTCGTACGGTACGTTGGGCAGTATTCCAGGTCTTGTAGAGTAACTTCTCCAGTAGAGTAACTTCTCCATAGGAGGGTCAGATCATCATGTCCGGATTTGTCACAGTGTGGCTTGAATGTCGGAGTGAGTCTGTACGCAACAACCTCGCAGAATTGTTGGCTCCTCATCGTTCGTTTCTGATCAAGGAAACCGGCGGTCCTGGGACTGTCGACGTCGTGTGTGTGGAGCTTGATGAGCTCAACCCTGAGAGAACTCTTGCGTCGATGAAAGGACTTTTGGAAAAGAATCCTGACCTAGAGGTCTTCTTGACCGCCAGTAGAACGGACTCTCAGGTCATGCTGGAGGCATTTCGCTTAGGGATTAAAGAATTTCTACCGCAACCGATCAACCGGAGAGAATTCGATGCAGCTCTGAGCCGGTCGAAAGAGCGGCTCAAATCGAAGGTGAGCCGAAACGTCGTCAAAGGCGGGAAGGTGGTAGCGTTCCTCGGGGCCAAAGGGGGCGTGGGGACCAGCACGCTGGCGGTGAATTTGGCCATGAGTATGAGGCACATCGAGCAGGGGAAGCGAGTCGCACTTGTCGATTTGAATCTCAATGACAGTGACTTGCCGCTGTTTCTGGACCTGCAGCCCGGCAAAGGTATGCGCGAGCTTGCCCAGGATATCTCGAGATTGGACGCCACGTTCGTGCAAAGTCTGATCAGCAAGCACGAATCGGATCTTCATGTGCTGCAATCCGGTTTTACCGGAACAGAGGCTCTTGCAGGGGAGTCGATTCCAGGAGGGGCCGCACTACACACGCTGGACGTTATGAGATCAATGTACGACCATGTGTTTGTCGATTGCGGCCACACACTGAGCTCGGAAACCCGAGAGGCGCTCGATTTCTCCTCGATGGTGCTTCTGGTCACAACCCTCAGTCTCCCTGCTATTCGCCGGGCGAACCAATTTCTCCAGGTGATGAAGGATGCCGGTTTCGATCGTGAGAAAGTCACGATTGTCGTGAATCGTTATCAATCCTCGGATGCTGAATTGCTGCAACATGCTGAAGGGCTCTTCGGTCAAAAGATCGGCTGGCTTGTACCGAACGACTACCCGATGGCCAGCAGCTCGTTGAACCAAGGCATCCCCTTGACGGCCCATGCTCCGCACGCTGCCCTGACGCAATGGTACGCGGAACAAGCTGCAGTTCTTGCCGGCAATAAGGGGGACGGTACGCATGATGCGCTCAGTCGTAATGCGCAGAAGAATTCTCTCTTCTCGCGTTACTGGGGAGGATTGACGTTCTCGCAGAAAGCCAGAGTGTAACCTTGATAGTGGATGGTGAAATGAAGAAGGGAGATTGCTTGTGCTAAGCGCCAAACCAATTGACCAGTCAGGACAGCAGGCCTATTACGAAGATCTCAAGGGGAAAGTGCATGAACGAGTGATCGAGTTGCTCGATCTGGCAGCGGCCTCTTCGATGAAGGAGGAGCAGTTAGGACTGGAACTGTCTCGCTTGGTCGAGCAAATTTTGCAGGAAGACAAGGTCCAGCTCAATCAACGGGAACGCGGACAAATGGTG
>NZ_CDLUDY010000217.1:0-11392 GCF_975968855.1 Petrachloros mirabilis | reverse complement strand
CTGTTCTTCAAGATTTTCATCGTCGCCGCAACGATCCTGGTCATACTGGCATCAATTGAATTTGTGCACCGTTTTACGTTCTTCCGCGGCGAGTATTATTTCCTGGTCGTCATGTCGGCTCTCGGCATGATGTTCATGGCATCAGCCAACGACCTGTTATCGGTGTTCGTCACGCTCGAATTTTCGACCTTTGGATTTTATGTACTCGTGTCATATCTGAGAGAAGACGTAGCCTCCAATGAGGCGGGATTGAAGTTTTTCATCTTGGGGGTGTTCGCCGCCGGACTGCTGGCTTACGGGATCAGTCTCGTCTACGGGGAGACCGGCAAATTGGTATTTTCCGAGATGAAATCAGCCCAGGCGACGCCCGGCCTGATCATCGGTTTCTTGCTGATTTTCGGAGCATTAGGCTTCAAGATTGGTGCAGTGCCTTTCCACTCATGGATTCCTGACACGTACCACGGTTCTCCAACTCCGGTAACGGCATTCCTCTCGATCGCCCCAAAAGGCGCGGCCTTCGCCATCCTGCTTCGTATGTTTTTTGTCGCGTTGGCGACGTTCAAACCAACCTGGGTGCTTCTGCTTGTCGCCGCATCAGTCCTTTCAATGACATACGGCAATATCGTGGCAATCGCCCAGAGAAACATGAAGCGGCTCCTGGCCTATTCTGGCATCGCCCAGATCGGCAACGTGCTGATCGGCCTGGCTGCCGGAACCAAGATGGGTAACGACGCGATTTTGTTCTATCTCCTGACCTATCTGTTCGCAAACCTCGGAGCCTTCGCCATTATCATTGCCGTGGGTCAGGCAATCGGCAGTGAAGAAATCGATGACTACAGTGGGTTGGGACGACGTTCTCCTTTCCTGGCCTTTTCAATGTTGATCTTCCTCCTGTCGCTCGCAGGAGTACCTCCGCTGGCAGGATTTATCGGCAAGCTATATATCTTCGTCGCAGCCATCAAAGAAGGCCTCTACACCTTGATTACCGTGGGGCTTATCAATATTGTCATCTCGATGTATTATTATTTGATCGTCGTGAAGAAAATGTACATCGTGGAGCCACACGATCCTTCTCCGTTGAGCGTTTCCGGACCGATGAAAGCGGTCATTTACGTGGGTCTTGCCGGGACCTTGATTATCGGCGTGTACCCTCAGCCGGTTACTGATTGGGTTGTCGCCGCCACCATGATGTTCTCCGATGCCCCAGCTTCCGCTGTGGCGCTTCCCGCGGTCTCACCGATTACACCATCTGGAGGATAGTCCTCCTTCCAGCCACTCTCCGCCACAGGGGCGACGTTCCGAAATAATCCTTGCGGACATCAGTCAGCCAGAGTAGAGTCTGTGAGGGCTTTGCCTTATCGGTAGCGCGCACCGTACATTCGCCATGGAATCAGCCACACAGGAACAACCGGCTGCCACAGTCCCTCCTTCGTCAGAATCAACTCAAGAGGCTCCTAGCGCTGACTTTCTTCAGCCGACCCGTTTACCGTCCTGGCTCTTTAAATGGACGATCGAACAACGTGTCCTCGGAGGATTCGGCCTTGTCTTCGCAGGGATTCTCGTCATCAGCGTCGTTTCCTACCGCAATATTGCTGTGGTTGTGCAGAACAGCCGCTTGGATACAAGAAGTCACGAGCTTGTGCGAATCCTGGTCTCAATTGAGGAGACCCTGAACGACGCGGAAACGGGCCATCGTCGATTCCTGGTTACTGGAGACGAGGCCTACCTCAAGACCTATCGCACCCTGATCACGCAGATGCCGGATTATTCCCGGTACCTCCACTCCCTGGTTGATCAACGTCCGGATCAGCGGGACCAAATCAACCAACTCGAACGCCTGATCCAGCAACAGCTGGACAGCGAAGGTGACGCAATTACCAAACGGTTGAAGCAGGGAGCCAAGGCTGTTCGCCATCTTGCACTGCCCGGTGTGGCACGGCAAGAGCTCGACAGCATCCATCGTATTGTCCTAGACCTGGTGAACAGCGAACAACAGTCGGCGCGCGATCGCTTTTTCACATCCACTTCCAGCTCCCGCAATACCATCGCCCTGCTGGTCTTGGGCGCAGTATTGCAACTCGTCTTGCTCGCTTCGGTCTATTACCTGATCCACCACGACATCATGGCAAGGCGGCGGGTCGCAGCCGAGTTGAGGAGAAAGGGCGAGCAGCTGGAGGCGGCAAACAAAGAGCTTGAAGCCTTCAGCTATTCTGTCTCACACGACCTTCGTGCACCGTTACGGCATATCGATGGTTACGCGGCGCTCTTGGCCAAATCAACCGGGCAATCACTGAACGACAAGGCCCAGCGGTATCTCCAGACGATTTCGGATTCCGCGAAACAGATGGGGCAGTTGATCGACGATCTACTCGTATTTTCTCGTATGGGCCGTCAGGAAATGTTGCACAGCACGGTAAATTTGAACCAATTGGTCTCGACGGTGATTCATGATTTGCGTCTTGACTTGCAAGGAAAGTCGATCTCTTGGACAATTGGTTCACTGCCGGATGTGCCAGGCGATCCGGCCATGCTCAGGCAAGTCTTTATGAACCTGATCTCAAACGCGTTGAAATTCACGGCAACCAGATCTGAGCCCCGCATCGAGATCGGCTCTGCGGAATACTTGCCGGGAGAAGTCACGATCTTCGTCCGCGACAATGGCGTGGGGTTCGACATGCAATACGTCAACAAACTTTTCGGTGTGTTTCAACGGCTCCATCGCAACGATGAGTTCGAAGGAACGGGGATCGGTTTGGCCAACGTCAGACGGATCATCCATCGTCACGGAGGCCGCACTTGGGCCGAAGGGGCTCCTGATCAAGGCGCTACGTTTTACTTTTCCCTCCCGATGAAAAGGAATCTACAATGACCACCGTCAAACCGATCGTGTTGGTTGAAGACAATCCCCGTGATGCCGAGCTGGCACTTGCTGCGATGGAGGAGCATCATATTGCGGACAAAGTGGTAGTTTGTCATGATGGAGCCGAGGTACTCGATTACCTGTATTGCCGCGGGGCACACAAAGGCCGGCAAGTGGGCAACCCCGCCGTCGTCTTTTTGGACCTCAAGATGCCGAAGGTCGATGGTATCGAAGTGTTGCGGACCATCAAGAGCGACGAAAAACTCAAATCGATTCCTGTAGTCATGCTAACCTCGTCGCGTGAGGAACGAGACCTGGCGCAAAGCTACGCATTAGGTGCGAATGCCTACGTCGTGAAACCGGTAGAGTTTCAGCACTTCATTTCCGCTGTCAAGGAACTCGGCATGTTTTGGGGGGTGATCAACGAGCCGCCTCCCGAGGGAAGCCAATCTGCAGCTTAGACAGTCTGCGGAGGATATGTGACAACCCTGCTCCGCGTGCTCCATCTTGAAGACGATCCTGTCGATGCAGATCTCATCGCCGCCACGCTCACGGAAGCGGGACTTTCATGTTCGTCACACCGAGTGGACTCCCGCGACGGCTTTATCGAGAGCCTCGGCGCAGGAGGCTTCGATCTCATTCTCGCGGACTATTCGATCCCGGGATTCGACGGCATGACCGCACTATCAATCGCCCGTCAGGAGGCTCCAGAAGTCCCCTTCCTTTTCGTCTCCGCCACTATCGGGGAAGAGTTGGCGATCGATGCATTGCACCATGGTGCAACAGACTACGTCCTCAAACAGCGACTGGGACGGTTAATACCCTCCATTAAACGGGCTCTCCGCGAGTGTGAAGACAGGAGGGAACGGAAGCGGGCTGAAGAGGCACTGGTACACAGTGAAAGACAATTCCGCCAAGCCCAGAAAATGGAAGCCGTGGGGCGTCTCGCCGGTGGGATCGCCCACGACTTCAACAATCTGCTCACGGTTATTATGGGGTACAGCCACGTATTGGCGGCTGCGCTTGGTCCCGGCCATCCCCTTTATGAAAAAATCGAAGAAACTCAAAAAGCCGGTGAACGGGCTGCCATGCTGGTTCGACACCTCTTAGCTTTCAGCCGCAAACAGCCCTTAGAACCAAAGGTGCTCAGTCTGAACCATATTGTGAATAACCTTGAGGGAATGCTGCAACGTTTGATCGGAGCAGATATCAAGCTCAATGTCACCCTGGATCCGTCAAACAGCCACGTGCGAGCAGACCAAGCGCAACTGGAACAGGTGGTAATGAACCTGGTGGTCAACAGCAGAGACGCCATGCGAAGCGGTGGTACCCTTTCGATTCAAACGTCAATAGTGGAGTTGATCACTAGCCCGCCCTACCACGTGAAGCCTTTGCTGCCCGGTACCTATGTCAGGCTGTCGGTCGAGGATTCTGGAAGTGGAATGGATCCTGAAACCCAAGCCCATATCTTTGAGCCGTTCTTCACGACGAAAGAGGAAGGAAAAGGAAGCGGCCTGGGCCTTTCAACAGTGTTTGGAATTGTCACCCAGTTGGAAGGCGCGATCGACGTAACGAGCGAGGTCGGCCATGGCACAAGATTTGACATTTACTTCCCGCAGGCCAGCGGTCAGATCGAGCCGAAGTCCTCTGAGGAGCAGCCGAGTGGTTCTATCCGCGGAACAGAATCCATCCTCCTTGTCGAAGATGATCCCAACGTCCGCACATTGGTCCGAGACGAACTTCGCAAGCTTGGATACAGTGTAATAGAGGCCAGAAACGGCGTCGAGGCCTGCTTACAGGCTTCTCAACAGTTGGACCAAGTCAATTTGCTACTCACCGATATGGTTATGCCCGGCATGGGAGGTCGGGAATTGGCGCAACACCTTTCGATGATTAAACCGGAACTCCGCATACTCTTTATGTCCGGTTACACAGACGATCTTGGAATTCTGTCAGGCCATCGGCAAGAGACCACCTGTTTTTTACAGAAACCATTCACTCCGGAAGTCTTGGCCCAGACAGTCAGACGTTTACTCGATGCCGTTCCGACCGACGACAATTCTTCCCTTGGCCGACAAATGACCAAGACAGCAACGGCGCAATACTAATTTGGGAGGAATCCGACCAGCATCACATACTCCTGAATTGACGCCGTCCGAAACCACTGTCGAAACTTCACTAAAGATGTCATGACTTCCCCACCCCACCTTCAGAAGGTATTTCGAGTAGTTACCGCTCTCGTCGTGGGAGTCTTACTGCTACCTTATCAACCGACGGAGGATGTTCTTGCCCAGTCCGTATCATGGAATCGACTTGCCGAAGGGCTGTCCATCGGGCTATGGACACCATCCGATGCTTGTCCCGACGTGGCACCACTCATCGTGGCGGACATCGACCCTGTTCGGTACCGGTTCGCTGTCCACTACTATCGGAATGAATCTTTCGGCGAACCTCTTGATATAAACGAGTGGCAGATGAAGACCGGTCACGTCCTGCTCTTTAATGCCGGACTCTTCCAGGAAAACTACACCTATCTCGGGCTCCTCTATGGAAGGGGGGTAGCACTTGGAGGCAAACGCCATAGCACGTGGATGGGACTTTTTGTCGCCGAGCCAACTGTATCGGGAAAGCCGGCGGCAGGAATCTTGGACCTTGCCCACGATGCCTTTAACGAGGGAGAGCCTTCCTACGGGGAAGCGGCTCAGTCACTCATGTTACTGGATCGAAGCGGAAAGATACGTGTCAGACAATCGGGCAAGCAGGCGCAACAAACAATCGTGGCGGAAAGCAGAGCCGGTCACATTCTCGTGTTCAAGACCACCGAATCGACCACACTCCATGATATCGGGCGATGTCTCCGAGACGCCTATCCAAACGTTCGCCTGGCTATGGCCATGGACGGAGGGTCGTCCTCCGATATATCGATCAGCTCAACACTCCGGAAAGATCTCGCGTCCTCTACCCAATCATCCAGCTGGGTAAACCTCTTGAACCTCGGTCCGAACGGCCACCTGCCGCTACCAGCAGTTATCGGAATCAGTCCTCGATAACTTGAATCACCAGACCAGAGGCGCAAGGGGTAAGTTGCTACCGACGAGCCGTTTCGACCGGGAATCCCGCCGCTACCCAGGCATTCATGCTACCGCTGACATTGTAGACATGTTTATATCCAAGATCCGCCAGAGCTTCCGCGGCAATGTTGCTCCTATGTCCGGATTGGCAGTAGACCACGATATGGTCGTCCGGCTGTGCTCCAATCTCGCGATGGCGCTCCGCAATCTCGCGGAAATCAATATTGAAGTCAGTGCCGGGAATGAACCCTCCGGCATGTTCCTCGACCGATCTTACATCAATCAAGACGAACCCTTTTTGAGCCATCGAAGGGGCCTTGGTCAAACCGGCACGAAGCTGTTTCACCGACAAAAGATAGGAATGGTACGACCAACCGGCCTCCAACATTGCAAGGCAGGCGATCATTGTCAGCACTGGAAACCATAGCCTCTTCATGTTGCCTCCTTACGTCGTAGCGATTGTGAGTCAGCCTCGACCCATTCATAATAGAAACCCTATGTACGCTTGGTCAAGATCTGCTGTCGCGTTCCTTTGCCTCTTCCTCTCCGGTTGTGCAGACGGAGTCAAACTGGTTCATGAACACGACCGGGGAGGGATCGTCGTCTATCCCCTGAAGGGAAACCAAAGCGCAGTGCTGTCTCCTTTCAGGAAAGAAGCTCTGGCTCTGATCAGGGAGAAGTGCGGCGGGACTTACACGATGCTTCGAGAAGGGGAGACCAAGGGGAGGATGCGTCTTGCCGGCGCCGTGGAAGGTGCTCAGGAAATCGTGCGGGAGCGACGATGGGCTATTCAGTTCGAATGTAAGTAGCATGGCCAGAAACGGGCCACTCTATGCGACGGTAGGTTGTTGTTTCACTAAATCGTCGATGGTAAGCAGGCTGAGCAGCGTGATCCCCTCCGCTTCGACCTTTTTCTTCCCGTCCTGTTCCTTTCGATCCACGATGACCAATGCGTGGGTCACAAGAAGGCCTGCGTTTCGAGCCGCACCGATAGCCTTGAGGAGCGAACCTCCGCTCGTGAGGACATCATCGACAATCAGCGCGCGATCTCCCGGCCGAACCGCGCCCTCGATCAATTTCCCTAGTCCGTGATCCTTGGCCTGTTTCCGCACCACAAAGGTCCGCCAATCCCGACGGGGACTGGCCACAAACACATAATCTGAGATAGTGGTGGCAATCGCGATGGCTCCGATTTCCAGCCCGCCGAGGCAGTCCAGCTCGACATCAGCAAGGGCCTTATGCGCCAGGTGCGCGACAAGACGGCGCGCACCTGGATGGGCCATGAGCGCCCGACAATCGACATAGAAGGGGCTCATTTCGCCCGACGCTAACTTGAACCCTTTCTGTGGATCCCATTTGAATGAGTGGGTATTGTGGAACGCTACTGCCAATTCTTCGCGCGGATTTGTCATGCAATCCCCCTTGCCACACCGAATCTTCAGAATCGCTATTCTACACGGATGGTTGTTCCCGGAATACCGGGTTTACGGAAAAGAGTCTCGGTCAGCCACTGAATGGCAGCAGACCGCCAAACCGATCGCTGTGAGGATCGCCGCGTAATTCATGCCCCGATTGAGATTCCCCCAGGAGTCGGTCGCCAGTCCGACTTGGCGAATAGAAGTTGCGCCGCGCTGATGGATCTCTCCATAAACCCTCCTTCACAGTAACTCAAGTAGAAATCCCACAGGCGCAGGAACTCCGTCTCGTATCCCAAGGCTTTGACCTGGGAAAGGGCCTCTGCCAGATTCTTTCTCCAAGCTCTCAGCGTTGGAGCATAGTGTGCTCCGATGTCCTCCATGTGCAGCAATGAGAGGTCGCTGGTCTCCGCCGAGGCACCCGTGAGCGCACTGATGGATGGGATGCAGCTACCGGGGAAGATATATTTTTGAATGAAGTCGACCGAACGCGTAGCCTGTTTGTAGATCCGCTCGTCCATTGTGATTGCCTGAAGCAGCATCACTCCGCTCGGCTTCAACATTTGTCCGCAGATATCAAAGAAAGTCCCGTAGTATTGATGGCCCACGGCTTCGATCATTTCTATCGACACCAGCTTGTCGAACTGCGCACCAATGTTTGGCAAATCCCGGTAGTCTGACAATAGGACCACGACACGGCTGCTCAATCCGGCTTCCCTTATTCGTCGGATCGCCAACTCATACTGCTGCTGCGAAATCGTCGTGGTCGTCACGCGGCAACCATACCGCGATGCCGCATGGAGGGCGAAACCACCCCAGCCTGTACCGATTTCCAGCAGATGATCTCGAGGTGACAGCTGCAGCTTGCAACAAATACGATCATTCTTAGCCCGTGAGGCTTCTGCCAGCGTGGTATCCGGTCGCTCAAAGTAGGCGCAGGAATACATCATCATATCGTCGAGCATGAAGCGAAAGAACTCGTTTCCGAGATCGTAGTGGGCCGCGATGTTCTTCCGGCTCCCGTAGTGGGTGTTTCGATTCCACCAGTGGGCGGCCCTGAGGAGCGGTTTCGTAATCCAGGCGAGCCCTCTCTCCATTCCATTGAGAACTTCCCGATTCAGAACGAAAATCCTGATAAGGGCCGTGAGATCGTCGCAGTTCCACAAACCTTTGCGATAGGCATCGCCGACTCCAACCGTTCCCCTTACTGCGACATCGAGATAGGTGCGTGGATCAAGTATGGTCACCGTCGCGTGAAGTGAACAGTCCGGTGTCAGCCGTCCAAATGAGCGCCGTTCACGATCGTCCACGATGGTGATCATGCCCTTCTGAAGGCGAGCCAGCCGCCCGAACACAGCGTTCCGAACGAGCCGAAACCCTCTGATAACAACGCGAGGCGATGGTTCCGCTTGCACCGGAATCCGATCGATTCTCGGACGTGATGAAATCGTCGTCTCCTTTATCATTGCGAATGACCCGTCGCCACAGGCGACGCCTCCTTTCGTTTGCTGGGATGAGGATACACCGGGGCACCCTTCATCCAGAGTTTTAGTGCCTGCCAATGGATTGCCCCGATCACTTTGGTTGTCATCAGAGGATATTGCACAAGCACACGTGCCAATGCTCCCCCGCATAGTTCTCGCCGCCTTAACATCATCGTCGCATCAAAGAAAGGACGACCCCCTCGAAGATTCTTCATGTGAACGGTCAATCGTGAAGTCGGCTCCGTAAATCGCCAATCGTACGCCACGTCCATGTCGATGAACGGGGAGATATGAAAGGCCTTATTTATCTGATAGTGCTTGCTGGTACCTGCAGCGCGGTTGTCATCCTGACCCAGGACATAGCAATGGCGTTCTCCCCAGGGCGTATTGGTGATCTCGGCCACAATCGTTTCGACGCGCTTTCCCCTTCGGTCAAAGCAGAAATAGAAACTGACCGGATTAAAGACGTAGCCGAAATAGCGAAGGTGGGTCAGAAGTCTGATCGGGCCGGATGGCGACTTCCCCGTTCGTTGCGCAACCATTTCTCGAATAGTGTGAGTCAACGGGATTGCCGGATCCCCAACATGGTCCTTGCGATTGAATGAGGCAAGGTTCGATCGATCGACAGACCACAACCACCGCGTTCGGAACAGATCCGGCAGTTCGTCTAAATCCAAATACATCATGAACAAGCTGTAGGTGAAGGAGTGCGGGACGGGCGTGAATCGTCGGTGTCTTACCTGACCTTCATAGATTCCGCTCATCATGACGAGAGATACTTTCCGAAAAGGCTGCAAACGGCCAACGCACTCTTGACTCCGTCTTCATGAAACCCAAATCCCCAATAGGCACCGCAATAGGACGTTCGATTGACTCCGTTGATCTCCTTATGACGCTGCTGTGCCTCGACTGCCGCTAGCGAATAAACCGGATGATGATAGGTAATACGACGGAGGATCTTTCCTGGATTAATGGCGTTGGTATGGTTTAGCGTCACGCAGAACTCAAGGGGGGCGGTCAGCCTCTGCAGCCGGTTCATGTGGTAGGTCACAACCGTCCGGTCCGGTTGGACCGCCAGGAGGTGATAGTTCCAGGCAGCCCAAGCTAGCCGCCGACTCGGAAGTAACGATACATCCGTGTGCAGCACCGCTTCATTGTCCTGATAACGGATCGCGCCCAGGATTTCTTTCTCCTTCGCCGACGGATCCGCCAGCATCGCCAAAGCCTGATCGCTGTGCGCCGCGATGATCACGTGGTCGAATCGTAAAGCCCGGTACTCCCGGCGGTGCAGGCTCGCGCGAATTTCGACGTGGTCAGGGAAGCGGCTGATCGATTCGACGGGCGAATTCAGGAGGATGTGCGATCGGAACGGCGCCACCAGCTTCTCGGCATAACGTTGAGAGCCACCCTTGATCACCCGCCACTCGGGCCGGTCATCGACCGATAGCATGCCGTGATTCTTGAAGAACTGCACCAGATAGCGGGCGGGGAACGCCTGCATGTTGTCATGGCTTGCCGACCAGATCGCCGCGCCCATCGGCACGATGTACTGCTCGACGAATTCCATTGAATAGCGGCGACTGTCGAGATACTCGCCCAGAGAAGGGCCGGACTCGGGTTGGTCGAGCAGCGACACCGCCTCCCTATTGAACCGGAGGATGTCGAGTATCATCTGGTAGAAGGAGGGGCGGAGCAGGTTGCGCCGCTGGGCAAAGAGCGTATTGAGCGAGGTTCCGTTATATTCCAACCCCGTGCGCTCACACTTCACGCTGAAGCTCATATCGCTCGGTTGTGACTCGACCCCGAGCCTCGACAGGAGATGGATGAAATTCGGATAGGTCCAGTCATTGAAGACGATGAAACCCGTATCGACCGCGTAGGTCCGGCCGTCGACCGTGACATCGAGCGTATTCGTGTGGCCTCCTATGTAATCGGCAGCTTCAAAGACCGTGATCTCATGGTCTCGGTGCAATAGGTACGCCGTGACCATCCCCGAAATACCGGTTCCCACGATGGCAATTTTCATGACTCAACACGAAATTATCAGAGGGATATACAAACCGTACACGGATGACGATCCAAATCTCCCTAGGAACCGGACCGCACTTTCTGTTAGGCCCAATTCGCATGTTTCTCGTCCTGCACTTTTCCTGCTTCTCTGAAGAAGCGGAACGTCGCAATCATGTTGCAAACCGACGGACTTGCTCAGCTAAGGTGTTAGCCACCTTGTTGAGGTCAAACGGCCATGCGTAATGAAGTTCGACCGACGGATGAAGCTTCCTGAGTTCTTCCAGGATTTCCGGAATCTCGACCTCCGAATGTGAACCGCCTGGTGTAAACATCGTTGTCGTCACAGTAATGTGCGTCGCCCCCTGCTTGATCAACGCCTCGACTGATTCTTCCAAAGTCGGCGCGCAAAACTCGTTGTAGGCGATCCCGAATAGCACGCCGTCCAATTGCGATTGGAGTTCCGCAGCCACGGCCTCAAGACCGGACTTGTACGGATCGGTCTCAACTGTCCGAGGCCATTGTCGGATCTTGGTATCGAGTTCGATCTCTTCT
>NZ_CDLUDY010000216.1:0-3669 GCF_975968855.1 Petrachloros mirabilis | reverse complement strand
TATTCTTGAAAACAACAGGAAATACCTGAACACAAATCCCTATTGTGAACCGCAGCTTGGAAAACGGGGGCTCTATGCGTCAGTAGGGGGCAAGAGTGACACATACAGTAGCCAGATGGCTATGCTGTGGGTACTGAATCTTTCTGACGGTAATCATTCCTTGCTTGACATTGCGGAACGATCCGGACTTTCGTTTGAGGGTATCAGAGACGCGGCCGACCGTCTGAAGGCGGCAGGTCTCCTCAGCCCACTCAGGGATTCACAGATTACCGGAAATTCATGATCTCGCTCAGAAATCAGCATGCCCTGATAACGGGTGCCAGTAGTGGCATCGGCCGGGCGATCGCCCTTCACCTGGCGAGAGAGGGAACGTCGTGCCTTCTTGTGGGAAGAAACCCGGAGACTCTCGCAGCCACACTGGAGGAGGTCAACTCCGCCAGCACGGATCAAAGGAATCAGACACTGATCGCCGATCTATCGACGGATGACGGAGCGGATTCCGTCGTCTCGCATTGTGTGCAACAGGGCACAGCGCTGAACATGATTGTCCACTCCGCCGCGTCGATCTGCGACGCGAGCGCGAGCGTCTTCAGCGACAGCGAGCTGGATACCTTGCTCTCCGTAAATCTCCGGGCTCCGATGCGCATCACGCGCGGTCTTCTGCCAATAATGGTGGATCACGAGGCTCAGATTGTCTTCATCAACTCGAGCATCACGCGGCAAAAACGCTCAAGATTTGGACTATACGGGGTGACGAAAGACGCCCTGGACTCGTTCTGTGATAGACTTCGGGAGGAGGTGAATGGCCGGGGCATCCGCGTTCTGAGCGTGCACCCGGGAAGGACGGCTACACCATTACAGCACAGAGTGCACGAGTGGGAAAAACGCGAATATCGACCCACACAATTGTTGCAGGTAGACGACATCGCAAGTATGGTGGTGCATGGCATGAGGCTGCCCAAGACCGCCGAGGTAACAAAAATCTGGATCAGGCCGATGACTCCTCTAGAGAGCACCTGAACGGTGCCGGTATTCGCTTTTTCGAAGTATACAGATCTCTCCACACGTTAAGAGAAGGTTGACATGAAGGTCGTTTTGTTCTGCGGAGGACTTGGCTTGCGGCTGCGCGAGCACAATGGAAACATTCCCAAGCCGCTGGTAAAGATTGGATACCGTCCCATCTTGTGGCACATCATGAAGTACTACGCACACTACGGTCACAAGGACTTCGTGCTGTGCCTCGGGTACAAATCGGATGCAATCAAGGACTATTTCCTCAGTTACAGCGAGTATGTATCCAACGACTTTGTCCTTTCAAACGGCGGCAAGGATCTGCGGCTGCTCAGCAGCGATATCTCAGACTGGCGCATTTCCTTTGTCGACACGGGCCTGAATTCGTCAGTGGGCGAGCGACTTGTGGCCGTCCGCGAGCATGTCGGCGACGAAGATTATTTCCTGGCCAACTATACGGATGGAGTCACGAATCTCGATCTGGATGCAATGATCACGTACGCCAAGCAGCGTGACAAAGTAGCGTGCTTTCTTGCTGTTCACCCCAACGTCTCCTTCCACACCGTGAACGTGGCTGATAATGGCCGGGTGGCCGACATCCGGAGTGCGCAGGAGGCTAACATGAGAATAAACGGGGGCTTTTTCATTCTGAAGAAGGAGATCTTCGATTACATACGGCCCGGAGAAGACCTCGTCGAGGCTCCTTTCCGTCGACTGATCGAGGACTCGCAACTGATCGCGTATCCTCACGACGGCTTCTGGGCGTGCATGGACACCTACAAGGAGAAGCAACTCCTGGATGACATTTACAATTCCGACACCGCGCCGTGGGAGGTATGGAAGAACCGCGCGCTGCCGAGCCGTAAATCCGAGGACATGACGCCGGTGCAATGAACAGTCCGTGTCTCCTGTTTCACACGTTGCGGGCGCATCGCGTCGCCGCATGATCAGATCGTAGAGCGGCTGCCGGGTCCTGTCGGCCCGGAGAATTCGCCAGCATGAGTTTTTTGCCCGGACGGGGGCGAGAGTTCGCAAGAAGTAGTTCTCTGCACGTTATTTGACCTTGGGCATCTCAGGAAGGTGTCAAGATCACGGCGTATACCGATATCTCCGGTCAGAACCAGGTTTGCCATCAGAGCGATGAGTCATGCTTGAATCCAGTCCTAATCCTTCCGCCGAACGAGAGATGAGTGCTCAGGAAAGATCCGGACCCAGCGGAGGGAGTGAAGACCGCGCCGTCAGTGACAGGACTGATCGGAATGAAATGCCACAGGCGAAATCCGTACCCCTCAACGTGGAAGGGTCGCTGGCACTCCAATCACGAGCACTCTCGCTGATCCCGGGAGGATGTCACACCTATGCCAAGGGGGACGATCAATTTCCGGAAGAGGCTCCCGTCTATATCGCCCGGGGCCAGGGTTGTCGGGTGTGGGACGTAGACGGCAATGAGTTCATCGAGTACGGCATGGGTCTCCGATCCGTAACGCTCGGTCACGCCTTCCCGGACGTGGTCCAAGCAGTTGAACGACAGCTACAGAAAGGAGTCAATTTCAACAGACCCAGCTCGATCGAAGTCGAGGCCGCGGAGCGCCTCGCCAGCGTGATAAAGAGCGCCGAGCGGGTGAAGTTTGCGAAGGATGGCTCAACCGTGACCACGGCGGCCGTTCGGCTGAGTCGGGCCCACACGGGTCGCACCGTCGTCGGGATATGCTCCAACCACCCCTTTTTCTCCTACAACGACTGGTTCATCTGTACCACCGCGATGAGCGCCGGGATTCCCGAGCCCTACCGGTCTCTTACAGGCACGTTTGACTACAACGATATTGGAAGCGCACGTCGACTCTTCGACAGGTTTCCCGGGCAGGTCGCGTGCCTCATTCTCGAGCCGGCCCGACTGCAAGATCCCGTAGATGGATTCCTGCACGAGTTGAAGGCGCTGTGCGAGACACACGGCGCCCTCCTCATCTTCGACGAAATGATCACGGGGTTCCGCTGGGACCTCGGCGGAGGACAGAAGTACTACGGCGTGATCCCAGATCTGTCGACATTCGGAAAGGCCATGTCGAATGGCTTCTCCGTGTCGGCTCTGGTCGGCCGACGAGACATCATGGATCTAGGGGGCGATGCGGGCGACCGCGAGCGGGTCTTTACCCTCTCCACCACCCACGGTGCGGAAACGCATGCACTGGCAGCAGCCATCGCAACGATCGATGTGTACGAGAGAGAGGCCGTCGTTGATCGCCTCTACGAACAGGGGCGAAAGCTCGCGGTCGGGCTTGAACGGATAGCCGGCGAGCTCGGTCTGCAACACCACTTTGAGGTACTTGGAAAGGACTGCTGCCTCCTCTATGCGACGCGCGATCAGCAGCAGCAGCCGTCTCAGGAATTCCGAACCCTCTTGCTGCAGGAATTGATGCGGCGAGGTATCCTGGCCCCTTCACTGGTCGTAAGCTTTTCACACTCGGACGCCGACATTGAGCAGACAATCGATGCATTTGGAGAGTCGCTCGTCGTCTACCGAAAGGCGCTCGACGAGGGAGTGGAGAAGTACCTTTCTGGCCGGCCCGTGAAACCTGTTTTCCGAAAGTACTGGTAGTCGCTCCGGCCCAATCGAAGCGGCTGAGGAATATCGATCTTTGCTCCGGCCGCTCCTCAATC
>NZ_CDLUDY010000215.1:0-5666 GCF_975968855.1 Petrachloros mirabilis | reverse complement strand
GCAAGTTGACCCAATTTCAAGCCCGGGTTCTCGTTCATGTCATTGCTACCATAGAGCGGGTCTTCCGGTGGGAAGGGTAGGGCGATATGGGACAGGGAATAAACCTCCGGTGGCCACACCATAAAGAGATCGCGTTGCCTGAGATCGTCGCTGTCGGCCTGCCTCTCGCGAAAGACGACGGCCTTTGTATCCGCGTGCCGATTGCCAATAATCGCATCGTCATAAGGACGTGTCTGACCTGTTAACAGTGTATCGAGTACAGGAGGACGGCGGATCAGGCCCTGCGCTTCGAATATCCGGTTGATGTCGATAACGACCAGACGGTGGCCACCCGGTTTGAGGCGATCAAACAGACCGGTCAAAAGAGCGCGCGCTGTAACCGTAGCATCAACGGCAGACTGGAAGGCGAGCACGGGGGTTAGCTTTTGAAGGAGACCGTTTGCATCGAGTTGGTCGATTTGTTTCTGGATGTGCCCGGTGATGCGATGGGCCTGCACCGCGGCATTTACGGCGAAGGAATTATACTTGAATGGGTCATATTCGGGCTGGACTGAATTCCAGGCCAGCTTGTCAAGCCCGAGGATGTGACCGAACATGGACTGCCAGCCGGCCAGCGCTGCTGCCGGGGTGACGCCAATCTCAGCTGAGATCAGGATCAAACCAGATGGGCGCGGCAGACCGTCGTCGGCGAGCGCCTCCAAAGCGTATTGCACAGCCAGCGCGCCTCCATTGGAGTAACCGGTCACGACTATTGGCTTGCCCGGGAAGCGACGCGCCAGGTCAGCCACGGCGAGGCGAACTGCGGCAGCCATGTCTTGCCAGCTGGTGAACTTGAGCCCACTCGGCGCCGTTCCATGACCGGGCAGGCGCAAGCCCAGCACGTGGCCGCCTTCTGCATTGAGCATCAGCCCCAGACTTCTAAGACTATAGGGGCTGTCGGAATAGCCGTGCAACAGCAGCGCTGCGAAACTGGGATCGACGGCGGTCAATTCGAACGTGCGGTTCCAATTTTGGGTCCAAGTGTCGGGATCAGATAGACTTCCGGTATTGTAGCGATTGACCCTTGTCCGCTCGGCCGCTGCAATTCGATCGTAAACCTCGCGCTTTAGCTCTGAAAACAGCCTGTCTTCGAGCGCAAAGTAGTCAACAAGCGAGTGAACCGGTGAACTTACGGAGAACTCCTCCTTTAGGTCAGCGCGATGCCAGATGCTAAGTTCAGGTTTGGCGTTGAGTAAGTACACAGCGACGACCATGAAGGCCGTTAAAGCGCCCAACGCCATCATAACGAGCGAGAGCAGGATCAACCTCAGTCGTCCCGGTCTTTTCCCTCGCCCGCTTGCCACTTTGCGACACTCTTATTTTTGCAGTCTTACCGCCAAGTATGCAGAAAGCTCTGGCTGTCGTCGATCTCGACATCCGTACCGCTCCAGACCTGATCGAACACGCGGAGATTGTTCCCGCCGAGGATCTTGGCGCAGTCGTCTTGCGAGTATCCGTGCTCCAACAACTGATCCACAACGGCCGGCAAAATCTTTGCCGGGTTCGGGGTTGGACCCCACATTGACAAGCCCTTCTTCGTCGCCCCTTCTGCCATGCCTTTGTCCGGGTAGACTCCGGGCTTGGAGGCAATCAGCTGAATTGTCTTCGTCATATCCGGAATCCAGTCCGATCCGTAACCAACATGATCAGTATTGCCGAGCAACTGGCACATGTAATCAATATGCCTGAAGATGATCTCAGGGCCTACGACCGGAGGATTTGTCGGGTCGATGTAAGTGCCAGTGGTGAAAACCGAGCAAACACCGCCCGTTCCTGCAATGTCCTTAATCAGTTCATCGCTTAGATTGCGAAACGACGGAAAGATGCCCTTTGCGCACGAGTGGGAGGCGATTACCGGTTTGAGGCTGACGTTGCAGGCGTCGCGGGCCGTACGATCCCCGGTGTGGGTGACGTCGACGACGAGGCCGTAGCGATTGTAGGCCTTGACCAGCTGATGCCCGAAGGCTGTCAGCCCCGGGTCCTGGTCTTCTGCGCAACCACCCCCCACTGCGTTCGCGACGTTGTAGACCAGCAGGCAGTAACCGAAGCCCAACTGTCGCATCAAGGCAACGTTGTGAACATCGGTGCCCATGGGCATGGTGCCCTGGTGGACAAAATAGAGTCCCAGCTTGCCTTGTTTCTTCGCCTCCCGAATATCATTGCCCGACCTAACGATCATGTACTTGTCAGGGCGCTCAGCGATCTTGCGCAGAGGGAATTTGAGGCCGTTAAGCACCGCTGCAGGATCCCCGTCCGCGCCGTCAGCAGATGTACAATACCCAAGCACGTTCATGCCGGCGGCCAGACACTGGTCCATCACCGGATGGAACTGGTCATCATTCTTCCACTGCAGGGGATACACGGCCGAGAACAGCATATCGATAACCGTGGCCTTCTGCATAACCTCCTTGGCACGGTCCGAGGCCGTATACTCCGCCAGATAGGTAGGACTGGTTTCGAACGTGGGCGAGATCAGATCGAGTCCCTGGTTTGCTGTCTGGGCTACAGCATTGCGCACAAAAGCAGTGCCCGCCGCCACACCGGCAGCTGCGTATGTTGCGCCGCGCAACACATCACGTCGGGTGGGGCCAATGCCCTGAAGCGTTTCACAATCTCTATTGATTGACATCAACGGACCTCCTTCTGCTACTAAGTCGCCCTTTTCAAGCGCAATGCTATGCGAATTCTAGGCTGCCAAAGCACGAAGATAATATGCAATTTTTCTGCTTCTGATGGATTGAAGCGACCTTAGTGGATCGTGGAATTCAAATGTCGTGGTGCGGAGCAGTGCGAGGTCAGCCGAACAAGCGGGCCAAGCGTGTCTACAGAAAAGATGCTTGGTTGGACGACAGGTCACAACCATGGACCTGTCGGCAATCCATGGACCTATCAAGATTCAAAACCTGTGAAGTTGGACTCTGCTTGGCAGCTTGTCAGCAAGTCTCATCGTCGTTTTTGCCGAGGCGAGTTCAGCCGCTTCCACGGGTTTGTTACAAAAAAGTAAAATCTGCATAGCTAGCTAGACCCGCGATCCTCTAGCCTACAACGCAAACTGGAGGAGGCTGCGCTATGCAAAAACGGGTAAGAAATTTATCTCGACGTTCACGTCTATTATCGAGCGCCATGTTCCTGCTCGGTCCTGTGGTCCTTGGTTCGTTTGCTGCAAGCGCCGAAGAAATATCGTTCACACAGGATATTAAGCCGATCCTCGATACGAAATGCGTATCATGCCATGCCTGCTACGATGCCCCTGCGCAACTCGACTTGCGTAGCGTTGCTGGCATCCAGCGCGGAGCCATTAAACTCGATCCCTATGCTCCTAGAACGTCTCCGGTCCCCCCAACATTTGTCTGGAACAGCAAGAACACGCTCGAGGACTGGCGCAAGCTCGGCTTCTTTTCTGTAACTGAGGGCGGCAAGGACTCCATCATGGGGAAAATGCTTAGGCTCGGACATGAGAATCCGGTTGAGCCGAATGAGCGCTTTTCTGACAAAGTTGAACTCGATCCGTTCAAAAGGAAATTCTACTTCCCGAACAGTTACGAGATTGACGCTTACATTGCACAAAAGCCACGCGAAGGCATGCCCCTTGCGGTGTCCGGTCTCTTGCCGTCGGAATACGCCAATTTGATTCAGTGGCTCGAAGAGGGCGCAAAGTTCGACCATAAGGTGGCTGAACCTTCTGAGGTCGATCTTGGCATGATCAGCAACTGGGAAGGTTTCCTAAACGGTGAAGATGCTCGCACGCAACTAATGGCGCGCTACATCTACGAGCATATTTATCTCGTTACGTTTCTCTTCGAAAATAAAGAAGATGCAAACTTCTACACGCTTGTGCGGTCTACAACCCCGCCAGGCGAGCCAGTTGTTCCTGTTGCCCAGCACGTAGCAAATGGACCGGTTGCGGAGGGCGACTTCTATTATCGGTTCATGTTGCTGGATCAGACCAGATGCGTGAAGAACACCCGTCTGCAGATGGTGGCAGACGATAAGAAGCTCAACCGTTGGAAGGAAATCTTCGACGAACAAGAATGGACGGCGCAGAGCTTGCCCGGATACAGTGAGGAAGAGCGCTACGATATCCTCGGCATTTTCAAAGATATACCTCCAAAGGTTCGTTACAAATTCCTCCTTGATAATACGTGGAATATTCGCGGGGCCATCGTGCATGGGCCTTCCTGTCATGGCAACCAGGCGATTGGCTCGGTTCAGGATCAGGGCTGGCATTTCTACGAAAATCCGGAGACATCGCTTTATGTGAACGATCCTGAATACAGGGCGATGGTGGACCCGCTGCTGTCGTTTTATATCAATAAGAACAGCGTCCAGGATGCATTCATTACGCGCCACGAGTTCGTGGGGCGACGCAAGAAGTACATGAAGCTTCGGATGGAGCGTGAGCAGGAACTCGGTATAAAGACCCAGATGACGGACATCTGGCGTGGGGAAGACGACGATGATACTCCCATCGTGACGGTTTATCGACACCAGACGGACGCCTACACTCTCGACCCAAAGGTTGCAGCTGGAGATTATCCCAAAGAATCCTGGTTAATTGATCTCCCGATTTTCGAGCAAGCCTACTATACGGCCGTGACCAACTATGACCTGTTCGATTCTTCAGATTCGTGGACTTGGGTGAGAGAGATCTTTGGGCTTTCTCGGATCGAAGCCGAGATGAACTTGCTGCGCTTCATTCCGGCAAAGGACCGCAAGCCGACATTCGCAAGTTGGTACAAGGGTCCGCTGACCGCAACGCGGCTCCGGCTGGAAATGCCCGTTTTCAACCCTGAAGATGAGATCCCAACCGGTATCGAATACACCACAGATGACCCAATGAAGGAGTTTTACATCAAGCTGCTTGACTATATGGGCGACAAGGTCATCTCCGCCGATCCGATAAATCGAGTAGACGCGCCAATCCCCTCTGACCCCGTGGCAGCTGCGATGAGAAAAATCACAGATGCATCTAAGGAAGAGCAGCCGGCATGGCGGAGGTTCAAGGCGATCATACCGGAGGCTTCTTTGCTTCGGATCGATCGAGAGGGGCAGGAACCCTTAGTTTACACAATGACGCGTGACCGTTGGTATGACACCAAGGCATTCATCTCACCGGTCCTTCAGGACGAAGACCCCAGCAAGGGGCGAGTTTCGGTCCTCGAAGGTGTGCAAACAGCTTATCCGAGGTTCATGTTCCGGATCCCTGAAGCTGAGGTTGATGAGTTTGCAGACGCTCTAGTTCAGGCAGGAACCACAGAGGCATTGACAAAAATTGTGGAGCGTTGGGGGATCCGCAGGTCCAATCCTGATTTCTGGGCCTATCTGGATACCATGAAGGAGTATATCCGCCGCAGGGACCCGACCCGAGCCGGAACACTCGATGTGGACCGTTACTTGAACCTTTAGTTCCGGGGAGCAGCTGTGGCTTGAAAAGCCACGAATGGATCAAACTTCGACATGCGTAATTCGACGGCGGCCATGGCCGCCGTCGATTGTCAAGGTCAACTGAAAGCAGGGATACTGAAGTGCGATGAGCCATCAACAGCATAAGGTTGCCGTATGTGCCTTTTGTTTTGGAGTAAGTCTCCTCTCGGTAGCCGCATCGGCGGCAGACCTAGACAATACTT
>NZ_CDLUDY010000214.1:0-11060 GCF_975968855.1 Petrachloros mirabilis | reverse complement strand
TCTCAAGGAGCGGGGGACGGTGTTGGTCGAGGGCCGCAGCGTCGGGGATAAGATTGCCCAGGGACCGGTTCGAGTGATCAAATCCGTTCAGCAGATTCGCGCGTTTAAAGCCGGTGAGGTGCTGGTGACGGATAAGACGGATCCGGATTGGGAACCGATCATGAAAAAGGCGCGGGCAATCGTCACGAATCGCGGGGGACGGACCTGCCATGCTGCGATCGTCAGCCGCGAGTTGGGGCTACCGGCTATCGTGGGAACAGAACGCGCGACCGAGGTTCTCAGTGATGGCCAACGCGTGACGGTGTCCTGTGCCGAAGGCGACACAGGTTTTGTGTACGACAGGGAGCTCCCCTTTCATGTCGAGAAGATGGATGTGAAAGATCTCAAGCGGCCGAAGACGAAAATCATGATGAATATTGGTAATCCGCAGGAAGCGTTCAGATTGTCGTTTCTCCCCAACGATGGTGTGGGTCTGGCAAGGGAGGAATTTATTATCAGCACCTATATACGGATTCATCCTCTGGCGCTGATCGATTTCGATCGACTGGAAGACCAGACCGTTAAGGAAGAAATCAGCCGCATCACTGCCGGATATTCCAACAAGCCTGACTTTTTTGTCGAAAAGCTGGCACAGGGCGTGGCGATGATCGGCGCCGCTTTCTATCCCAAAGACGTAATCGTCCGGCTCAGTGACTTCAAAACCAATGAGTACGCCGATCTGACTGGTGGAACCAGGTATGAACCTCGTGAAGAAAATCCGATGTTGGGATTTCGCGGGGCGTCACGGTACTACGATCCTCGCTATCGCGATGGTTTTGCATTGGAATGCCGGGCGATGAAGATTGTGCGGGATGTCATGGGCCTGACGAACGTGAAACTCATGGTTCCCTTTTGCCGCACCGTCGACGAAGGGCGGCTCGTTCTTGCCGAGATGGAGCGTCATGGCTTGAAAAGGGGAGAGAAGGACCTCGAAGTTTACGTGATGTGTGAGATCCCGAGCAATGTGCTTCTGGCTGAGGAGTTTGCTGAAATCTTCGATGGATTCTCGATCGGGTCGAACGATCTGACGCAGCTGACGCTGGGGGTGGACCGGGATTCCGAGATCGTCGCTCATCTGTTCGATGAACGAAACGCAGCTGTCAAGAAGATGGTGGCGCAGGTTATTCGGACTGCCAAAGCGACGGGCAAGAAAGTGGGAATCTGCGGGCAGGCCCCGAGCGACTATCCTGAGTTCGCGCGGTTTCTGGTCGAGGAGGGGATCCACAGTCTTTCGCTGAATCCCGATGCCGTCGTGAAAACGACGATGGCTGTAATGGAGCAGGAAAAACAGCTTGGACGCTGAGCATTGAGCAGGTTGAATGACTGCAGGAGAGTGGATGGTTCTTGGGCGGTGATCCTCAATTCGCGTGGGTCGTGCCGCCGGCTTCAACGTAGTTACGAAGAGCCTCATAGTAGGTGGTACAGTTGGTTTCTCTCCCTCTCACGATGCGCTTTCCCGTAAGGGGGGCCTTGCGCCCCGTGACGATCGTGCACTGGTGCTCGCCGTGTTCGTCGTCGAAGTAGAGAATCACCCACTCATGCGTTTTCTTCAGCCGGTGCGCCAGGGCCGTATTTGAAAACATCGCGGTGTAGTGGCGTTCTCCTCGCTGGGTGTGGAGGATCGGCAGCCAGGCTTCCTTCCTGGGATTGAAGCGGCGCGGTGCGATCAGGCGGAGCTTGCCGGCCTTGGCGGATTCCCGGTATTCCCGATCCACATCCAGCAACTCCGCGATCGAAGGCTGGTCTTTTCGATGGCTCATGTTGATGGGGGCCGGCTGACGGATCCGTCCAAGGCGTGCAGCCAGCGAGTCGATGATACCTTGAAGCTTCTTGGTCCCGATTCCTTCTATGTTGGTCAGCCTGCCGTCGTGCGCTGCCATTTCTAATTGTTCCAACGTTTGAATGTGCAGGTCGTCGTGCAACCGCTTGGCGAGTGCTGGGCCGATGCCAGGTATTGAAGCGAGCAGTGCGGCAGAATCCAATTCACCTCGAAGACGATCCAGCATGGGGAGCCGTCCGGTTACGACGAGCGTGTGAATTGATCGGGATAGACTGACACCAATGCCTGGCAGGGCCTGCAATCCTTCAATCCCTCGTTTTGCAATGAGCTTCGACGCAGGTGTCTTGAGTTTTTCCAGGGTTTCGGCGGCTCGCCGGTAGGCCTGCACGCGGAAGCGATTGGCTTCCTGCTCCTCAAGAAGCAAGGCAACCTCCAGTAATTTTCTGGCGATCGCTCGATTGTGTGGAATGCTGGCCATGGCCGATGCGGTTTATTCGTAATGCAGTGCTTCGATAGGGTTGAGCTTCGAGGCCTTGTTGGCCGGATAGAGGCCGAAGAAGAGGCCGACCGCGACGGAAAAAACGAATGCCGTAATCACGGCTTCTGATGAAATGATGGTCGGCCAGCCCACCATCTTTGTCAACAGCCTGGCGCCTCCGATTCCCGCGGCGACACCGAGCACGCCGCCAATGATGGTCATGATGGTCGCTTCGATGAGAAATTGGAGCAGAATATGCCGGCGTTTGGCGCCGACCGCCATACGCAGGCCGATTTCTCTCGTCCGTTCCGTGACTGAAACAAGCAGAATGTTCATGATGCCGATCCCGCCGACCAGTAGCGAGATGGAGGCGATGCTCATGAGCATCAACATCATGGTCCGGCTGGCTCCGGCGATGGTCTTCTCGATGTCCTCCATCGTCCGGATCGTAAAATCGTCTTCATCCGCCTCGTAGAGCCGATGGCGGTTTCTCAGGAGGTCTTTGATGTCCTCGACGACAGCCGGAATGTCGTATCGGGTCTGGGTGGCGACGAGAATGATCCCGACTGCCCCGAGAAACTGTGTTCCCAAAACCTTTCGTTCCGCTGTGGAGAAGGGGAGGACGATCAGGTCATCCTGGTCCTGACCCGTCAGCGATTGGCCTTTTGGAGCGAGGACGCCTATCACACGAAGCGGCATGTTTCTGATGCGGATTTCGCTGCCGACGACATCCTCTCCAGGCTCATAGAGGTTCTCGATCGCCGTTTTACCCAATACAGCCACCTTAGCCGCCGAATCTTCGTCCGATTGGGTGAAAAAGTTACCCTGTGCGATCGGCCAATTACGGATATCGGTAAATTCCGGGGTTGTTCCGAGCACGACAGTGCTCCAATTCTTATTTTCATGAATCGCTTGAAGTACCGAACGAGTGGCATAAAGGACGATCGTGACTCCGCCGATCTTTTTCTCGATGTCCCGGGCGTCGTCCACTGTAAGGGTGGAGACAGTCCCCATGCCACCTCGGACGCCGCTGACGGTCGTTGCACCCGGGACGATGATCAATACGTTGGTGCCCAGGCTGGCGATTTCCGCCTGTACCGAAGCCGTCGCTCCCTGCCCGAGACTGACCATTGCGACAACGGCTCCGATGCCGATGATGATACCGAGCATGGTCAATCCGGCACGCATGGGGTTGCGCCGGAGGATCCGGAGTGCCGAAAGAATGGTCAGCCAGAGAAAGGACATGTTTCTTAACGGCAGCTGGACGTCAACGATCTAGCACCCGCTGAGGACCGGAAGCCGATTGCGTCTTTGTTCCGTTCATCTCATCCGCGGACTGAACCCGGGCGGAAGCGTTCTTTGCTCCCGTTCCTCTGGCGATTCGATGCCAATGATGACACGGTCGCCTTCTTTCAGCTCGCCGCCGATGATTTCCGTGTACAGTGAATCGGCGATGCCGGTTGAAACCTCTATCTGATCCGGTTTGTTCTGGCGATCCAGGGCCCAGACGCCTGTCGTCTTTTTATCGATTGGAACGTCAGGCATCCGAAATCGAAGGGCTCCGTTCGGCACGCGCAAGGGGTCTTCCTTTTTGTCCGTGATGATCGTCACATTCGCCGTCATGCCAGGCTTGAGTTTGAGATCACGATTGTCGACTGTGATCACCACATCGTAGGTCACGACATTCTGAATGCTGATCGGCGCATTGCGCACCTGGGTGACCGTACCCTCAAAGAAATACTTGGGGTAGGCATCCACCCTGAAATTGGCCGGTTTGCTTTCGGTGACGCCTCCGATATCGGACTCGCTGACGTTCGTATTCACCTGCATTTGTGTCAAATCTTGCGCGAGCACGAACAGGGTCGGTGTTTGGAAGCTGGCTGCCACTGTCTGGCCGACATCCACGTTGCGGGACACGACGATACCGTTGACGGGCGAGTAAATCGTCGTGTAGCCGAGGTCCAATTCCGCCGCCGAAAGTGTTGCTTGTGCTTGGTCGAGTTGGGCTTGCATGACGTCGGCGTTGGCTTCGGCATCTCGAAAGTTCGTCTCCGCCAGATCAAGGTCGGCCTGCGAGACAAATTGTTGTTCTCTGAGCCGTTTCATACGATCCCGTTCCCGCTTACGCTGGGCCGCCATGTTCTGTGCTTTTTCGAGGTTACCCTTGGCGCTTTTTACGGCGGCACGAGCCTGACTCACCCGGGCTTTGAACGGTTGTGGATCGATCTGCGCGAGGATCTGCCCTTGCCTGACTACGGAATTGAAGTCTGCGAAGGGCTTGGCGATCTTGCCGGATACTTGGCTGCCGACTTGGACGGAGATGACGGGATTGACCGTCCCGGTTGCGGTCACGACGGCTGTAATCGGGCCTCGATCGACCGGCACGGTTTTGAATAGCAAGGGGGCGGGACCTGTGGTCCACCAATACCAGACTGCAAGACCGATCAGAATCAGCGCTCCTCCTCCCGCGGCCATCACACCCCATCGTGGTTCTCTCCAGTGAGGGCGGCCGGCTTCAGCGGAAATGGTCATTCCTTGATCGTCTGCAAAGGAGCGACGGGCCGGAGCGTGAGCGGAATCACTGGGAACGAGCTCGTTCCCGGTTTCAGGCCTGGTCCGTTCTTCGGGAGGCTTCGTCATGTCGCGTTTGATCCAGAAGCGTTTACGAAACGGGTTGTTGTTTCATTGTCCGGGTCATAACACCTAATTTCAGGTCCTCTTTCCTCGTACGATGAGGACGGAACATGGAGCGTGCCTCAGCAGACTTTCTGAGGCACTCCCCAGATGAAGGCGTTCGGTCTTCGTTAATGTGCGTGAGCCGACCACGAGCAGATCGGGTTTGTCCGCTTCGACATACTTGACGATTGTGTCGATGACATGGTCCATCTGCACCTTGGTGGTTGCGGTGTGACCGTCTTTGATGAAATCGTCACGCAAAGAATTAACGAGTTGGGAGGCCCGCTCGATGACAGGCTTCGTCAATTGATCCAATTGCGACTGCGAGAGATACCGTGCGGCCAAATCCGTTACGGGGCTTTCCGCAGAGGAGAGGATCGTCACTGCGGCCGATTGAGGAAGAATCCGGGAGCGAAGAAAGGCGGCGGCAGCGCGGGACTGTTTGGAGTCGTCGACTGCGAGTGTGACGCGGTGGAACTCCGACAAAGGCTGCTTGACGACAAGAACCGCACAGGGGGCCATCGACGTGACTTGTCGGGATACGCTGCCGAGTAAAAAGCCCTTGATATCGCTCAACCCTCGCGATCCGATAAGAATCAGGTCGGCTTTCCAGCGTTTGGCCTGTTTCGCGATGGTCGAGGCGAGAGGACCGTAGGCAAGTACGCGGTGCAGTTTCGTGCTCGGCCCTGTTGCGGCCTGCCCAAGAGCAACCTTGGCCGATTGCTCTGCATCACGCAGCAGACGGTCACTGGCTTTTTCCATCGCTTCCAGCGCCTGCTTTTCTGCCTGTAGCGCCTTCCCCTTGGCTCGCCGGAATGCCGGTTTGTTGATTACATGGAGCAGGACGACGTGATCCGGTTCCCACTCTGCGAGCGCCTCAAGCGCTTGGACTCCCCATCTGGAATATTCCGAACCGTCCACTGCACAGAGAATTCGCATGAGTCGTTCCTCCTTCACATAGATGGGAAAGATCACTGAACCACCACATTCAATGTGCATTCGATGTGCCTGGAGCAGCAGAAGGTATGATTGAAAAATCAACCCAATCCAACGGCTTGGGGGGACTTAATGCCTTTTGTGTGGAGCAATACTGCGGCGTTTTGCAGCAGACCAGAAAAAGGCACTGGGGTGATAGGCGCCACTCAATCGCGGAAATATTGATTTTCGGTCACGCGACATACTTCATCACTTACAAAATATGTGAGTATCAGCCGTCTGCTATTCTGGCATCCTCATTGCGAAGTCTGCAAAGCAAGGGAGGAAGATGATGACCAAACGGCTCGCCTATCTGTTCAGTTTATTTCTTTGGGTAGGAGCGGGATCGATTTCCGCAGAGGAGGGAATGGTCGCTCGTATTGGAGAAGCTGGTGATGTGTTGGAGTTCCGGCAACAGGTCAACGGAGCAGTCGTTCAATACCATCTGCCGCTTTATCGTGCGGGAAATATCCGATATTTCAGCGCCGGCGTGGGTCTCGAAGAACGTCGAGCTTCGTATCCGCCGTTTTCCTTGAAACTGGTATTTACTGCCGGCGGGAGGCCGTTTCTGACCGGCGTCGATGTGACGATTCAGCCTACAAACGGGGATCCAGCGATCCATATCGGCCGTGAGCGGGTGGAGGGGCCGTGGCTATTCGTCGACCTTCCCTCAGGCGTCTATGACATTTCAGCGGCGCAAGGTGAATATCGGCAGGAGCTCAAAGGAATAACACTGGAAGCGGGGAAGCAAAGGACCGCCCATCTTAGGTGGGCCGAAGATCGCGGAGTGGTGAGAGACAAAGTGGGAGAGTGACAGGCGGCGGCGACGCCGATGTACTGGGACGTGGGTTGCGGAAATCGGGAGGGTGACATGCCGGCAAGGAAAAAGGGCGGGAAGAAAGCGGGCAAAGATTTTTCATCACTGACGGTTAAAGAAGTGATGGAGAAGCGCGTGCAATGTGCCCGCCTGACGACGAAGGGGGACGTCATCGCTTCGCTCATGATCGAGGGATTCGGAGCGGTACCGGTCGTGGATAGCGGACGGAGACTGGCCGGTATCGTCAGCGAACATGATATCCTGGCGGCCATCGACGATGGGCATCAGTTGGGGCGCATCACAGCGGGCGACATTATGACCGGCAACCCGTATTCGGTACGAACCGGAACGACCATCGGCACGCTGGTCCACGTGCTCCGCGCGAGCGATCTCGTTCGTGTGCCGGTGGTGAACGAGAAGGATCAAGTGGTAGGGATCATCGCAAGACGCGATGTTCTACGAACCTACCTGGGCGGCCGTTCCTCGAAGAGAAAGTGAGGGCTACGCGATGCGACAAACGGATTTCTTCATGGGGGCCTGTGATCCGAAGGCGCTCACAGTCGCGCAATTAATGCAGGATGCTGTTACCACCTGCACCCCGCGGACTGATGCCTCGACGATCGGGAGCATGATGACGCGGCGCAATTTCGGCAGTCTGCCGGTAGTGGAACAGGACGGCACCTTGGTTGGGATCGTCAGTGAATACGATCTGCTGCAGGCGATGATCGAGGGACGCGATTTGCGCAAGGTCCTTGCCGTTGAGATCATGTCGTCTCATCCGGTTTCGGTGACGGAAGATCAAACGTTGGCTCAGATCGCCGACCTGTTTCAGGATCGGTACATAACCCGTGTGCCGGTCGTGCGGAACAACAAACTTGTCGGGATCCTTGCCCGTCGGGACTTATTGTTCGGATATATGAAAGCGTCACAATACTGGTCGTAACTGCCTGCAGACTGATTCCGAGCGAAAGAATGATGGTCGCGGTTCTTCGCGATCCTTCTCCGTTTCTGACATCCACACACTCTCCTGCACTACAGACAGGCAGCTCAGTACCTCAGACTTCATTTCCTCCTCCTGCCGTTATGAATGCCTCAACAGAGACTGTTGAAATTGTTGACGAGATATCAGGAAACAGGTAACGAAACAGAAGGGTAGTCGTGTACGAAAACCCTTCAGACAGATAGCTTAGCGGTCGCCCCATTGCCGACCTATCTCTGTCAAGGCGAATCCCAAAGGTGAGGTCGTGCCAGCGCTTGTATACGTCGGCTCAGTGATTTCTGCTCTCATCATCGCTACGGGCATCATGTATTCGTTTGCCCTCCTCGGGCGCGCCGTGCAATCGGTGTATCCGGGCACAGGCTGGTCGTCGGCTGTCACCGTCTTGTGGAATGTGTTCATCGGAATAGGGATCGCTGCTTTTGTCACCAGTGTGTTCGGCATGTTGGGTTTCTTCAATCTCGTCTTGTTTATGGGAGTTCTTGCGGTTGGTCCTCTTCTCTGTGTGATGAGGCCGGAAGCATTCGTCGAGCCCTGGCTTGCAATTCGTGATGCGATTCAATCACTGCGCGAACAACCGGTTCTGACCCTTCCTCTTGTCGCGGCGGCAGCCGTCGTGATCGGTCCGTCCGCTGCACCGGAAATCTTTTACGATGCGTTGAACTATCATCTTGGCCTTCAATGGCAGTACCTGATTGCAGGAGAAATACAATGGATTCCGACGGTCGTGCACAGTGCCTTTCCCGCCCATCTCGATGTACTCTTCGGTCTCTGTATGAGAATCGGGGGGCCTGCGGCCGCGAAGTTCTTCAACCTTATTCTGTTTTTGCTCGGATGGTGTGCCACCGCTGTTTTCATACTGGAAGTGTTGGGTGACAGACGCGCTGCGCTCGCGGGTTCAGTGACGGTCGGGACGATTCCCGGCGTGATGGTGATGAGCACGATGAGCGGGATCGATGCGGCGTTGATTGGCTTTGCCGCCATGTCCGGTCTGGCGTTGGCCCGCATGCGCTCCTCGGAATCAGATGACCTGAACCGGTTGGCTTGCATGGCTGCCATGGGTGCCGGGGTCGCTGCCGGTTCGAAGTACACCGGGCTTTGGATCGTCGGTGTTCTCTCCCTCGTCATCCTCAAAGGCCGTCAGCCCAGACGTGCGGTACGTCTCGCACTGCTGTTTGTCGGAGTCTCGTTATTGTTGGCATCTCCCTGGTATGTAAGGAACATGATGGCAACGGGCGATCCGGTTTATCCGGTTCTGAGTGCGCAATTGGGGAACGAAGATGCGCAATGGGCCGTCGAGCGGATCAAGCGTGACGTGCCGGCGACCGGACTGTCGTTTACTTCTCTGAATGAGCTGGTTGTAGGGGTAATAAACAATCCAGGAAGGTTCGGGGCCGGGGCTGAGCCCGGTCTCTTGGTCCCGCTCGGTGCCGGGCTGCTGTTTGCCGGTGCGGCATGCAGCCCTCTCTTGCGCCCATGGGCGTTGGCCGTTGCCGTCTACGGGGTCCTCTGGATGAGCCAGTCGAGTGTCATTCGATACCTCTATCCGATTTTCCCCTTTTGCGCACTGGGGGTCGCATGGGCTGCCTCAGCGTTGTTCGGTCGGATTCGACGGCCCACGTTGGTCATGGCAATGATCGGGTTGCTCGCCCTTGCGCCGATGGTGCAATCGGTACGAATCCTCGATGCGCTGTACAGTGCTCAAGACATTGCAGCGCTTTTCACAGGCACTTTGTCAAACGACGAGTATCTGACGCGCCGGCTTGCTTACTATCCCGCAGCCCAGTGGCTCAACAACCATGCATCGTCAGACAGCCATGTCTACTACCTGGGAGAAACAAGGCTGTTGTATCTCGACCGTCCCGTGACCATGTCGTCCGCATACGATCACAATAAGATCGCAGATCTCCTGGCTCCGGATGCGCCGCCGTTCTTGGCGCAACTCAAGGACCGCGGCGTGACGCATATCATGATCCATGGCCGTGAAATCGAGCGGCTGAGAGGGAGTTACGACTATCTCCCGATATCAACCGATGCCGAACATCAGTTGCGCGCCTCGTTGGCAGGATGCCGGATCGTTTTTGCGAAGTCCGGTGTGCAGGTCTGCGAATTGCCGCGGTAGCCGAGGAAGGTCTCATGCTCAACGGGATGAGAGTCGTCGTCGTGATGCCGGCCTACAACGCCAGAAGAACGGTGGAGGCGACCTATCAGGAGTTGCCCCACAACATCATCGACAAGGTGCTGCTGACGGACGATGCCTCGACTGATGCAACGGTGGCCGTTGCCCGTGATCTCGGCATTCACACGATCGTCCATCCCCGGAACCGCGGGTATGGAGGCAATCAAAAGACCTGTTATCGCGAGGCTCTGGCCGCCGGAGCCGATATCGTCGTCATGGTCCATCCCGATTATCAGTATTCGCCAAAACTTGTGACGGCGATGGCGGGGATGATCGCCAGCGGGCATTATGATCTGGTGTTGGCTTCCCGTATTCTCGGCGGGCGAGCGCGCCAGGGAGGCATGCCGCTGTACAAATATATCGCCAACCGTGTCTTGACGCTGATTCAGAACCTGTTGTGCCACGCCAAGTTGTCGGAGTACCACACGGGGTTTCGAGCCTATTCGCGGAAGTTGCTCGAATTCGTTCCGTTCGAGCGCAACTCTGAAGATTTTGTTTTTGACAATCAAATCATCGCACAAGCGCTCTATTTCGATTTTGCGGTCGGCGAGATCAGCTGTCCCACACGCTATTTCCCCGAAGCTTCTTCCATCGATCTATGGCGTAGCGTCCGTTATGGATTCGGTGTTTTGCATACGACGGCCTGCCTGGTGCTCCAACGGCTCGGCCTCGTGCGCCTGGCCATCTTTGAATCGTCGCGAAACCCATGAATAGTTGTCCGGCTTGCGGGAGCAGGGTGTGGCGTGAGTGTCTCCTCTCCGCGGACATGTATACGGGCACGCCCCATAACCTCGTTATTTGCGATCAATGTAGTCTTGCGAAGACAGCCGGTGAGGAGCCGTGTGCTTCCGGGCAAGCGTACGTCTACCGCGGATCCTCAGACGCCGGTCAACGATTCGGGCCGATGCAAAAGGGCGTTACGGGCCTTTCGGGCGGCGCGGGCGGCGCGTCTCACTGGAGAGAACCCCGGCAAAGTTCTCGATGTGGGATGTGGCGACGGTTCATTCCTGGAGGCGTTGGCGCGACGTGGCTGGGAAGTGTCGGGGACCGAACTGTCGGAGTCCATCGCGACGGCTGCGCGGGCGCGCTTGGGAGACAACGTGCTTGTCGGGAACATTC
>NZ_CDLUDY010000213.1:0-30130 GCF_975968855.1 Petrachloros mirabilis | reverse complement strand
CCTGAAGGGCGACAACGCCGTGACGGTGTCCGGTGTCGGCGTTGAGATCAAGGTCACCTACGAGGACCCCTTTAGAGCTCCCCTCGCTCTCAGGCCGGAAGAACCCTGGTCTGCGAAGGGCGTAACGCGCAAATTCGGCCCGGTTCACAACGTGACAGCACGATTCGTCGTGGTATCGGGTCTGCGAAAGCTCGGCCTTTCGGTCGACACGGCCGTGTTAAACGAAGCGCTGCCCGATGCCCCAGGAATTCCCTATGCACAGTACGGCATGAATCCGGATCCGGGTCGACGATGGGTCCGGCCGGGAGCGGACTCCGACCATCCCCCGCTGCTCGGGGGATTCGTACTCGGTAGTGCCAGATGGTGGACGGCGGAAGAAGCCGGCGATCACTTTCATGAGGCTGTAGCCAAACTCAAGACTCTCCCCTCCGGCCCCGCACGGGCGCACCTGGTTTCACGGTTACGCACTCTCGCACCACAGAATTCCGAATTGAACGCGGTGATAGGGGACATCTATTACGAAGATTTTCTCGCAGAGGCGTCCGCGAAAAGCGGCATCAAGACGGAGGACGCCGACATGCGCGCCAGATCGCTCGAACTGTTCTGGACACTCCAAGCCCAGACCTGGCGGCAGGAACTGACAGCCGTCTCAAACGAGTATGAGCCTGCTGCGACCGCGTTGTTTGGCGCGATCGGCGCTTATGAGGTTGTGCTCCGGAACGGGACCGCCACCACGGAGCAACGTCGTCGTCTGGGAGCCCTCTATCGTTGGAACAACGATTCCGACTCTGCGCTCCAAACCCACGAGCAATTGCTGAAAGAATTGGGGGCGACATCGCCGCGTTCCGGCCGCATATTGAGCGAGATCGCCTGGGACAAGATTCAGTGGGTCTCATGGAACCGGAAGTACGACCATCCATGGCTGGGCCAGGCACTCCAAGAAGCGAAGGAGGCCGAGGAGCGGTCCCACGGGCCGGCGGATAAGCTGATGGCTGCCTATGCACGCCTTGTCGCGGAAGCGCTGCACGTGCCGCGCAACGGTCCTGCTGTGGAGCAACAGCTGCAAGCGGTCAGGTCCTGGCACGAGCAGACCGCGAAAACTGAAGGACTCTGGGCGCTACTCGTCGGAAACGACGTGGTGAAATCCCTCTTTGCCGAAGGTGCCACGGTATCACTACCTGTCCCGACCCGTTCGGAAGAAGTCGCCGACATCCGCGTCCACGCCCAGGCACCGAAACAAGACCTGCTACGTGTGTGGAATTTCGACAGCGATGTGCCGGGAAAGGGACCGGAAGGGTTTACGATTCACGTGACCGGCTCGAATCCGATTGCCGAATGGCAGATCGCTCAGGATGCCGCAGCTCCGAGTCAACCCAATGTCCTCGCTCCTGCGGGAACTTGCAAATCCGAGCCCTGTTTCCATTTCGTCACGACTGAGCTGAAGGGCTACGAGTATCCCGACGTGACGGCTCAGGTAGTATTCTCCGGTGAGACACCCGATCAGGGAGCGGGGGTTGTCGTAGGGGCGGAAGGCTCTACGACTCTCTACTTCGTCGTCCTGAACCCCGTCGAAGCGATGGTGCGGTTCTACCGAGTACAGGACGGCCAGGTCACACTGCTTGCGAGCGAAGCTGTACGTTTAAGGACAAAGCCCTGGCACTCTTTGCGGGCACAGCGGGTGAACTTTTTACATATCAACCGGCCCACCCTTGCCGCCTACATCGACGGATTCATGGTGTCCATTACGCCGGAGGATATCATTCCCCCGATCGACCGCTACGGACTGGTTGTCCAAGGCGACACAAAGGTGAAGTTCGATTCGCTGCACGTGCTGGATCTGGTGACGAATCGGCCGATGTCGAAACCGGCAGCGTACTGACGAGAACAGGAGACCTTGCTCCGTTATCGCGAAACCTTCCGGCGGGGCGTTTCGCTGCCCAACAGGGATGTGAACCGTTCGGTCTTGAAGTCGTACACCCACACGTCGCCCGTCGAAATCGAGTAGACCCATCCGTGCAGATCGACCTTCCCCCTGCGGAGTTGCAGCATTACTGATGGATGGGTCTTGAGGTGGTCGAGTTGAGCCCTGACGTTTTCTTGCGTCGTCTTGATCAGACGTTGTCTCTCCGAGAGACCGACATAGTAATCGCGCATCAACCGCCTTGTGGTTTCACCTTGGCCCACCCATTCTTTCACTGCCGGTAAATCATACGTTTCTTCGGGATGCAACAGCGCCTTCATGACCCCGCAGTCGGTGTGCCCGCAAACAATGATATGCGGAACTTTGAGGACGGCCAGCGCGTATTCGATCGTGGCCGTACTGCCTCCCTGCATGTGGCCGTAGGGCGGCACCATGTTGCCGGCATTTCTTAGGATGAACAATTCGCCCGGATCGGTCTGGGTCAAGAGAGTCGGGTCGACGCGCGAGTCTGAACAGGTGATGAAGAGAGCCCGGGGCGCCTGGGTTTCCGACAACCGCGTAAAGAGGGCCTTCTTTTTTCCGAACACTTCGGTCCGAAACTTGAGGAACCCCTTGACGAGTTTTTCCATGCCCTTCTCCTCTCGTTAGCGAACAACCGGCTGGACCTCACGGTCCATCGTGAAGACGAACATACGCTCCCCGAGTTGTACGTCGATGTCGGTGAACAGGGCCAGGACGATCGCACCGGTAATTTCACTCACCTGTTCACAGAGTTTGTCGCGTCCCTGTTCGATCAAGTTTTGCCGCAACCGCTTGACCATCTCGATACCTTCCGCTGTCTTCGCCAACTGGCGTTCGGCAGGCGTGAGGACCCCTTTCAGACGAACCACGACGAGATCGCGTACGACAACGGCGCGCACTTCGTCAGGACCCCGACCCATGAATTCCTGTTCGAACTTGATGATTGCGTTGCGAATAGCGTTTTCCATAGATCGCTCCCCTCATAAGCCAGGAACGCAAGTTGCCGGATTATAGGAGTGCCCGATGGCCTCGACAAGCACAAACACTCCCCTCGTGTCAGCCAGTCCATAGGTCTTTCGGGCTAAACACGGCAGTCGTGAGGGCTCATTTTTCCTCAGGCCCTTGACGATCGTCACAACCCCGTATTAATCATGGTGCCGCGATCGAATCAGATGGCGCTGTTGTCTGTCCCGAACGTCGTTCGCAGTCAGACAGGAGGCCGGATCCGAGAGTGATAAGGCCGTAGGGTGGCCGGCCCTCCTAATTCGAGGCCGGTCGCAGTACAAGCCAACCGAGATGAGTCGACCCTCGCCGATCATCCGGTTGGCTTGTGTGTTTTAGGGAGAGAGGTTCTTGTGTTCGCGGTGATCCTCATACCATTGCTGCCGCTAATTGCCGCGTTCATCGTGATGATCGGCGACAAGTCATCGCGCAGGAAACGCGCCAAAATGGCAGCGTTCCCGATCGGAGCATCATTCCTTGGCGCCATTTCCACGCTCATTCTCGTATCCACACAGGGGCCTGTTAGTTTCCGCTTCTACGATCCCTTGTCGATCGCGTCGCTCGCTTTTCCCATCGGCTTCCATATCGACCGGCTCAGCGCCGTCATGATGACGTTGATCTCGGGCGTCGGGACGATCATCTATACCTACTCTGTCGAGTACATGTATCAGGACCCTCACGAGCGCCGCTACCTCGCATTGATCGGCGTCGCCACCTTTGTGTTGCTCTGCATGGTATCCGGCGACAATCTCATGATGCTGTTCCTCTTTTGGCAATTGCTGAGCTATCTGCTCTACGTGCTCATTCACAACCATACACATGCAAGGACGTTTGCCAGCGCCTTCCGCATGTTCACGATTCTTCGTCTCGGCGACGTCGTCTTTCTCGGCGGCATCGTCCTGGCCTACTCTCTCTACGGAACACTGACGTTTGAGAACCTGTTCGCGACCGCCGCCGCATCGACGGCAACGGTGTCGCTGCTGCCGGGCATTGAGCTCAATGGTGCGACCGCCGTCACACTCCTGCTGCTGATCGGCGGGATGAGCAAGTCGGCGCAATTTCCCTTTTTCATCTGGCTCCCCCATTATCTCTATGCCCCGACGTCGGTCACGGCCCTGTTGCACGCGGGCATCATCAACGCCTGTGGGTTTTTGATCAACCGCCTGGCCCCGCTCTATGGCTTGAGTTCGACGACGCTCCATATTGCCTTTGTCATCGGAACGCTCACCGCGATTCTCGGCGCGACCATGATGCTGACACAGAACGACATCAAGAATACGCTGGGGTTCTCGACGGTCGGCCAGATGGGGTACATGGTTATGGAATGCGGCCTGGGCGCGTTTTCGCTCGCAGTGTTCCATCTCATCGCGCACGGGCTATTCAAGGCGACGATGTTTCTCAATTGTGGGAACGTCATCCACAAGGCCAGACAGGAACCGCATTTTCCTCATGTGGATGCCTCTAAAGATGAAGAGCCGTTCTCTCCCCTGGCCTGGTCGACCGGATTCATGACGACACTGTTGATCCCGCTCCTCATACTGCTCGTTACCCACGGTATCTTACAGATCCCGCTTCTGGATTCGCAGGGAACCGTGATTTTTCTGTTCTTCATTTGGGTGACCTCCTCCCAAGCGATCCTGACGCTGACTCGGCTTCGGTTCGTTGCTTCATGGAAGGTGTCGGTTGCCATGTTGCTAACGCTGCTCTTTGTCGTATTCGTCTACCTTTTCGCGGTCGAGACGTTCACAGCATTCTTGTATCCCGACTCTGAAGAGGTCGCGTCCTACTTCAAGGCGGCAGAGCTGCCTGGCCGACTCTTTGACATGATGCTCGGAGCGGCTACGCTGACGATCATCGTAGGCTGGTGCTACCTGTACCTACGCGCCCACGGCCGTTCGATGAGGATGCCGGCTTGGATCGATGGAATGCGAAGACGTCTCTACAACCTGTTCGTTCACCGGCTCTACGTGGACCAGGCCTACGGTCGGCTCGGTCGGACCGCGATGCAGGCGCTCCATCGATTCGACAAGGGAGCGCAGGGTTGGCGGCCATGAGGAGAGAGAAGGGAAGGGATTCGGATCTTGACCTCAGTCGATGCAGCGTATTAATGATTAGCCCCCCGAGTCAGGGCGCAACCGATCACCAGTTCCACAGGTGAGTAGTTCCTCGTTTGGAGGCGACAGGCCATCGTGTTGTTCGTGCTTGCCATTCCGCTGCTGCTTCTTTCCGCTGCGGCACTCGTTCTGATCGGTTCCGAAGGAACGAGACATCTCCGCTCGAAGGTCGCAGCCGCGCTCGTCGGAACCGCGTTTGCCGGTTCGGTGGTCGTCTTGTATCACGTCGCCGCAACGGAGCCGATTACGCTCCGAGTCTACTGGTCCTCTTCGCTTGCCTTTCCAATCGGGTTCTATATCGACCGTTTGAGTGCGGTGATGATGACGTTGATCACCGGGGTCAGCACCATCATCTTCACCTATTCGATGACCTACATGTACCAGGACCATCACTATCGACGGTACCTGGCCATGATCTGCTTCACCGACTTCGTGTTGCTCTGCATGGTCTCGAGCGCCAATCTCATGATGTTGTTCTTATTCTGGCAGATCCTGAGTTATCTGCTGTACGTGCTGGCGCACAACCATGGTCATCAGCCCACGCTGGACGGGGCGTTCAGGACGTTCACCCTCCTACGCGTAGCCGATGCCGCCTTTCTTGCAGGCATCGTCCTCGCCTATCAATTATATGGGTCGCTCGAGTTCGCCGAGCTCTTCACGCGAGCCGCTGATCGCCCGATCGACTTGTCCCTCTGGCCGGGGTTGGACATCAGCGGAGCCACGGCCGTGACTCTGCTCCTCTTCGTCGGCGCGATGGGAAAATCGGCGCAGTTTCCGATGCACCTATGGCTGCCTCGTTCGCTCTACGCCCCGACGCCGGTTCACGCGCTCCTTCATGCGGGCATCATCAATGCCGGAGGGTTTTTGATCAACCGCCTGGCCCCGCTCTACGGCTTGAGTTCGACGACGCTCCATATCGCCTTTGTCATCGGAACGCTCACCGCGATTCTCGGCGCGACCATGATGCTGGCGCAAAACGACATCAAGAAGACCCTCGGCTTCTCGACTATCGGCCAGATGGGGTACATGATCATGGAATGCGGATTGGGCGCATTCTCCCTCGCCGTCTTCCACTTGATCGCCCATGGCCTCTTCAAGGCCACGGTGTTTCTCAACTGCGGGAACGTCATCCACAAGGCGCGGCTGGAACCACATTTTCCCCACGTCGGCCATCATGAAGAGGAGGAAAGTTTCTCCCCCCTCACCTGGTCGACCGGTTTCGTAACAACGCTGTTTATCCCTCTGCTCATCCTCCTCGTCACTCACGGGGTGCTCCGTATCCCGCTGCTCGAATCCCAAGGCACGGTGATTTTTCTCTTCTTCATCTGGATCACGTCATCCCAGGCGATCCTGACGCTGACGCGCCTCCGAGCGGTAGCCTCTTGGAAAGTGTCCTCCGCGATGTTGCTGACATTACTCTTCATCGTATTCATGTATTTGTTCGCCGTGGAATCCTTTACGGCCTTCCTGTACCCCGATCCCGAAGAGGTCGCCTCATATTTTCAAGCCGCGGCCCTTCCTGATTGGCTGTTCGACACGATGATCCTGATCGCCACGGCACTTACAGTCCTCAGTTGGTCGTACCTGTACATGAGGGCGCACGGGCGTACGGTTCCGATGCCGGCTTGGATCGACGGGCTCAAGATTCAGCTGTACGTGTTCTTCATGAACCGTCTCTATGCCGACGAGGTCTATCAAAAGCTTGGTCGCAGTGTGATGCGGTTCGTGGACTGGTTCGATAAACGCGAGCAGGGGTGGTCGAGATGATGGATGTGGAAGTTGCCTCCTATCTCCTCTGCGGACTTCCCCTCGTGGGCGCGCTGTTGAGCCTTGTCTTCTGGGGACAACCCGACAAGCTTAAGACCGCTTCGGTCGTTTTCTCGCTTGCCAGTTTTGCTGCGGTCATCGGGCTGACCCGATTCTTGATCGTGTCTCCGGAGGGGCTGGTATTAGCGTACCTCTTGCCCCTTGTCGCCTCCGCATCCCTCTTGGGACAACCCGTCCATCAGGAACATCGGCTGTCCTTGGTTATGACACTCTTCTACCTGGGCCTGGGGCTTGGAGCTCTCACACATCCTGACATGCCAGGAAAGTTGGCTCTGCTGATCGTTTTCGGTCTCACGACGTTTCTCCTGTTCCGTCACCATACGGCGCTCTGGCCTATGTCCTGGTGGGGCCTCGGAGCCTTCTCACTCGGTGGCATCTTCGTTTTGATCGGAACTCTGAGCGGACCTCCTCTCTCGGCAGCGATGACCCTGCTGGCTTGTGCCGTCCTATTGCCGCTACCCCCCTTTCACGACGGGTACACCACAGCGTTGACGAGGCTGCCGGGCAGTCTGCCTTCGTTCGCCGCCATCCTGTTTCCGGCGTTGGGACTTCATGGTCTCTCGCATGTGATCGCGGAAGTGCCGGAGACAGCCCTGTGGGCAGTCGGCCTCTTCGCGTTGATCGGTGGACTCTTCGGTGCAGCTAAAGCACTGGCGCAGTCGCGGGTTCGCCTGCTTCTCTCGTATGGAAGCCTGTCGTTTTTTTCGATCGCCTGGTGGTTCATCGCGTCGAGTCACTTCGTCAATCCTCAAACGGGCGTTTTCGTCGCCGCAGTTGGATTGACAACGAGCGGGCTACTTATCGCCTGGCAGGTGATCCGTACACGCTACGGCGACGATGTCGATCCCTATTCCATCAGCGGTCTGGCATCGACAATGCCCAAGTACGCCGTGGTTGTGTCGTTGATCGCGCTGGCCGCGATAGGCCTCCCCCCGTTCGGAGTCTTCTCCGGCTTTGTCGGCCTGTTGTTCACTTCGACGTTGACGTCCGCCACAGCGGTCTCCGCAATCCTCGTCGTCTGGCTAGCAGCGTCCTGGTACTTGATGGAATCCACGCAACGCCTGCTGTTCGGACGGCAGCGGATGGATCTGCACCATGAAGACCTTCGTGGCTGGGAGTTCAGCGCCCTGTTGATCATCCTGAGCCTCGTCACGTTTTTGGGCATCGCGCCCACAACCCTGTTCAGCGCTGAGTCGATGTCGTCTGTCATCGGATTCTTGGAGAGGCTGTCATCATGGAACGCGTAGCATCGCCGGTCAGCATCGAAACCAGGCGAATGGAATTGCGCGGCGTGGTCCAACTCGCCGGCGAAGTGGTCGCGCAGTATTGGCCGATGCGGACGTTCGTCCACCACAATCCCCTTCACAGCCTGGAATACCTTCCGTTTGAGGAAACCGCACGGCGGGGCAAGCAATTCATGGGCGGCGACGGATACCTCCCCTGCCACACCTACCGTCGCTACTATGCCCTGGGTCGGATCACCAAGGACCAGCTCGATGCAGCCTTAGCCCCGCTCGTCCGGGAATCAGCTCTGATGGTCGGTCCTCGCTCGGTTAGCCATCGCGAGATTCTGCGCGCCTGCATGACCGAGGGCCTCTGCGCCCCCGTCATCGAACCCCTCGACAAGCAGCTCAGGGATCCCCGTCAGGACCTGATCGATCGGATCGGGGACCGCCTCGGTTCCGTCCCCACGATGTCGGACCTGGACGAGCGTATCCGCTCGATCGTGAAGGCGGACCTGGCCTCGTTGGGACGATGGATTACGCTGTCCCGCTGGTGCGATGACACCCTGGGCACTCACCTTTTCAGGCAGATCAACGACCAAATGATCAAATGGTGCGAGGCTTTTTTGGACGAGGGTCATGCGACCTGGGCGATGCCGGAACGAGAGTTGGGGTTGTACGCGGCCTGGAAGGCCAACGCCCAACACGAGTGGTCGCCCTGCGGGATCGCGGACAGCCGACAGAAAATCGCCGCCCTTCCGGACTATCCGGAAGACGCGCTCCTGGAAAGCTTGGATGCGATGGGTATCCTGGAGGACCACCGCCAAGATTATTTGTCGCTCCAATTGACGGCACTTCCCGGCTGGGCCGGATTTATCAAGTGGCGCGCCGAAGAACGTGAATATCCCTGGCAACGGGTCCACCCCGTCAGTCTCGTGAAGTTCCTCGCCATCAGACTCTGGTACACCAGTGAGCTCGTTGAGCGAGCCTGCCGGGAGGAACTGGGCATCCCCGGCCGGTACGACGCGATCATAGCCTATATGCAGGAGCAACCGGAGGAGTACTACCTCAGGAAACAGCGTCTTGCTGGCCGCCTTCCGGCACTGTATGCCGAAGAAGTCGACCGCTTGCGCCACCAGAAGGGCGAGGGATGGAAGCGTGTCGCGGATCGGTACCGAACGGAGGTTGTACCACGCCAAGAAGCCGCGTCCCGCCGGGGCGCCGCTAAGCGATTGTTGGCACTGGCCGATTCACTGGAATTCGATCCAGCCTCGTTCCTCGAAGCCCCACCGGAGACGAGCAAGAAGATCCTCGAATGGATGGATGCGTTTCCAGAAATGGATCAGTGCCCTGTGTGGTTGAAGGCGTTCGAATCGGGGTATCAGGACCGCCTGATCGGTATGATGCGGTCGAATGCCGTCGCAGCCCCACAGAGTGACGGCGCTAGGCCGCACGCGCAGTCGGTCTATTGCATTGACGTCAGGTCCGAGCCGTTTCGCCGGCATCTGGAGTCCACCGGCGCGCATGAGACCTATGGCTTCGCCGGCTTCTTCGCCGCCTTCATCCGTTTTCGCGCATGGGGACGCGAGCACGACACGGAACAATTCCCCGTCATCATGCGGGCGAAGAATGAAGTGCGGGAGATCCCGCGCAGCTACCTCGACCATCGCGTTCCGACCCACAAGGCACGTACCAAGTGGGTCCATGCCGGTCACACTCTCCTGCACGATCTCAAAGAGAACGTCGTCACCCCTTACGTGATGGTGGAATCGCTCGGCTGGTTCTATGGCCTCCCGATCTTCGGCAAGACGCTGATTCCGTCACTCTACCGGCGTTGGACCGACTGGTTGCGACACCTCTTCGTTCCCGCTATCGCGACGACCCTGACGGTGGACAAGTTGGCACCCGAAGACACGGCGGAGATGCTCGTCACGCAACAGCAGGCGATCGTCAGAAAGGCGTTACAAGAACGGACGGGCCTCCGCAGTTCGCGTGTGACGCCGGCCTTGGTCGAAGCCCTCAGGCAACGATCCTTGAACGGCCAAGGTGAACCGGAACCGTCCCTGCTCGAGGAGGCTCAGAAGGCAGGCCTGTCAGGCGACGCATTGGGGTCGTTCGTCACCACCCTGCGACGAGAGTACGATCTCAACGAACGGGCCACGTCCCGGCAGAAAGAACGTATCACCCGGACCGGTTTCACGCTGGAGGAACAGGTCCTGACGGTTGATACGGCGCTTCGTATGATGGGGTTAACGAAGAATTTCGCACGGTTGGTCTTGTTCTGCGCGCACGGGAGCACGACGGACAACAATCCCTACGAATCGGCGCTGGATTGTGGCGCCTGCGGAGGGAACGAGGGCAAGCCCAATGCACGTGTGCTCGCCATGATGGCCAACAATCGACCGGTCAGAGAACGGATCGCGAAATTGGGAATTGAGATTCCCGCCGATACGCATTTTCTCGCCGGCCAAATGGATACGACGACCGACAACGTGGAACTGTTCGACCTGGAGGATGTCCCGCCAACCCATCGCGCCGATCTCTCCAGGCTTCAGGAAGACCTGAAGGAAGCGGCGATGCTGACCAGCCTGGAACGATGCGGCCGGTTCCCCGATACCGGACACCAGCTCGACGGCGCGCAGGCCAAATCTCATGTTCGGGCGCGGAGCGTCGATTGGAGCCAGATCCGCCCGGAATGGGGCTTGTCGAGCAATGCGGCCTTCGTGGTTGCAAGGCGTGAGCTGACCAAAGGGTTGAACCTCGACGGCCGCGTCTTCCTGCACTCATTCGACTACCGGACCGATCCGAACAACCGCCTGCTGGAAGTCTTGATGACCGCGCCGCAGGTCGTCGCTCAATGGATCAACATGGAACATTATTTTTCCACCGTCGACAACGAGGTCTACGGTAGCGGAAGCAAGATTTACCACAACGTCGTCGGTCGGATCGGGATTATGTCGGGACCCTGGAGCGATCTGCGGCTGGGGCTCGCCCGGCAGACCGTGATGAACGGGAACATGCCGTACCACGAGCCCATGAGGCTGCTCACCGTCATCGAGGCGCCGCGCAGCCGTATCGAGAGCATCATCCAACGACACGAACAGTTGCAGCATTACTATCACAACGAATGGGTCCATCTCGTCGTCCTCGATCCGGAAAATTCGACCTGGTACCGGTATCGCCCGACAGGCGAATGGAGCGCGATTTAGCCGAATGAAACTACCGCAGGATGAGGTTGAGCGAATTTTCTCGTTTCACAAAGCCTTAGCCTCGACCTTAACACTTTTTCACAGCAGGCCGGGAAAGGAGTGAACAGATGAATGGGTTGTCGTTACATCCGATGAAGGAAATCCGCGTCATCATCGCAGGGGAACACCAGTCGTTCGTGACGGATCTTCTGGACCGGGTCCATGCGACCGGTTACACCATCATCGGCAATGTGTCGGGCAAGGGACATCACGGAGTGCGTGAGGCGCATTTCATGTCCAGCGAACAGGAAAGCCTCGAGATCATCATGACCGTGGTGCCGGAGGAAAAAGTCGAGCCGATCTTGGCCGGTTTGCGTCCGCTATTCAACCGGCATTCGGGGGTCATGTTCGTTTCCGACGTTGCCGTCAGCCGTCAGGAGTATTTCGGGAAACAGGGCAAGGGGGCTTGATCGAGCCCCCACGATCCCCTGCACGACCCTTGTCTTCACGCACCAAACTTGTCTAGAATGGGCCCCTCGTACGGGATCTATCGGAGGCGAGCTTGAAAGGCTTACGATTCGAACGCATCGGACAAGGGCGCTACTACAATGTGGTCTTCCACATGGGCAGCACCTACGTCCCCGTCAGTGACGACACTGTCGAAGAGCTCAAAGCCCAGAGCCTGCTTCCCGCCGAACGATTCCTCGACTTTCTCATCGACCGGGTCGGGTACTCCTCCTATCTCAAGGACCAGATCCGCAACGAACTGCGGAATTCCGGAGATCCGGTGACGCAGATTACGGTCCTCCAGGGCGCCATACGCGAACTCTAATCAACGGCTGAAAACGCTGCCCCACTTCATTCTCAGTCATTCGAATCCCTTAACGTAGGGTACTAAGTACGCCTCGGGATTCTCACACCCTGCGGCCTCGTTGGATCAGCTTTTGAGCCGCCGTATCAGACTTCGTCATTGCGAGAAATCATTTTGAGTAGGCGAGGACTACATTACTCTCGTAATGAGAGGTTCAATGATTGGGTCCAATGTTTGCGCGAGTGCACATCCAGTTCTATCAAGCGATCGAACCGTTAGGTGACAGTCAACCATGTGGCCTATGTTCCGGACAATGTAGACCGAAACGGAGGTTGTGAGGAAAAAGAATATAGCTGTCGTCGTAATTAGCCTAGTCCTGTCCCTAGGAGTGAATTTCACAACGCTCCGCCAACTTAATCCGGCACCCGTCCCTCTTGAAAGAGCTGATTCATGATCGCGTTCTTCTTGTCGGGGTCCTGGTAATACTTGAGTGCCTTCATGTAGTTGTCCATCGCGCTCTCGGGTTTGCGCTTTTGCGCGTAGTACTCGGCGATGCCGTGGTAGGCGCGTGCGTCCTGGTCATTGGCCTTCAGTCCTTTATTGAGCGCTTCGTAGGCGTCCTGCATATGGCCCTTACCGAGTGAGATCCATCCTAAGGCCGTGTGGGCGGCCCCGAAGTCTGGATTGGCACGAAGCGCTTCTCCGTATTCCCTCTGCGCAAGGTCGAGGCGGCCACGGGTTTCGTAGAGGCCGCCGAGCGCGAAGTGCACTTCGGCGTCGTTAGGATTTAACCGGATCGCTTCCTTGTAGGCCTGCACCGCCGGCTCCATCTTGCCCTGCTCTGCCAGCGCACATCCGAGATTCGCATGGGCGACGGCATCGTTGGGATTCAGCTTGATGACCTCACGATACTGCGGGATGGCCATTTCCAATCGGCCTTGTTCCTGATAGGCGACACCGAGGTTCGTGCGGGCGGGCGCGTAAGACGGATCCAGCCGGACGGCTTCCTTGTATTCCTTTATCGCCATCTCAAAATGATCGGCCCGCTCGTGGATCTGTGCCAGGAAGTAATGGGGATAGGCCGATTCCGGCGCAAGTTTCGCGGCTTCCTTGTACGACTGCACCGATTGCTCCGATTGGCCTGACTGGGCCAAAAACAAACCCATGACCAAATGCGCCGAAGCATTCGTAGTGTGGCGGGAAACCAGCTCGTCCACCCAGTTCCTGACCTGAGCAATGTCGCTCTCTTCCGTCAAGCACTTGGCGTGGCTGGCCCAGGCGTCGGCGAAGTGCCCTTTGATGAGGTGGACGACGTTGAGGACGAAGTGCGGCCTGGGATCCACGTGCTCGATCGAATCGGGATGCCTCGCCCAGGCGAGCGCTTCCTGGGCAGCGTGGTTCCAGTCTCCGCTGCATAAAGCCGTTTCACATTTGGTTTGGTATTCATTCATGGTTTGATCAATTGCCGCTATCGCGTCAGGGTGTCTTCGATGTCCGGTGACGTCGCCTGCATGTGGACTCCCAGTGAGGGATATCGTTCAGCGAGCTTCTGCTTCATCAGCCAGGCGATCGTGCGATACGACCAGTGACCCTTCACGCCCGAACGGAGTTTGGCGATGTACTCCGCCTCGGCAAAATCCATTTTGAACAGGCAACGGACTTTGAACCCGAAGGGAATCGCATAGAGGGCCGCTTCCGCGTTGGCTTTCCTCAGCTGATCGATGTCGGCCTTCACGGCATCCATCGATTGACGATATTCTCTGTCGAGCCCTGCCTGGACCAGTGGAGGAGGAACGTCGTAGCCATGGACTGTCGTGAAATTTTGCTGGATCTGTTGGCACCGCCTGTGGCGATGCATGTCCCGCCAACCGCCGATATCCATGAGCACGTCGAACGTGAAGGCATAGCCGCTGCGAAATTCCTTGATCAGCTCGTCATAAGGGCCGCGGTTTGCCAACGCGACCGAGAGCGCATCCTGTTTCTGCTTTTCCGGCCAATCCTTTACGACCGCGAGGATCTTGCGATAGGGCGCTTGCGAAACGCGATAGATGAGTGTCGAGACCGTTTCGTCGAGCGGATCGTGTTGATCGATTAAATCCACAGGCTCTTGGATGCCCCAACCGGAAGGTTGATCGAGCCCCGTTCCCTTCAACACCTCCTTGGCGTAACGGGCCAATTCGGTATAGACCTTCGCTTGATACTCGTTCGGTTTGGCGTGGCGGGCCAGCGTCGGCGCCATCGGTTCACTGAGCCCGGCGGTCTGCCCGGAGAGTTCTCCCCAGACGTTCATCGGAGGACGCTGACAGGCATCCTTGAGGTCTTCGCCGATCATCCGGAGTTCGGGAAGCTGTGACGAAAGCAGTCGGGTGATTTGTTTTTCCAATGTTCTGATGCTCACGACTTGGCCGACGTTCGTGCGCGAGGCCAGCGGCAACAAATACCGCGTCACGTCGAAGGCCCGTGCGGCGATCGTGCGCTGGTAGTCCCCGGGCTTCATCGACTCAGGCCGCGGTTCCCGTTCAGACAGAAACGTGACGAGCGGTTCGTGCAAGAGTCTATAAATTTCGCCGAGGCTGCGGAGAATACCTTGATAGGTGCCTTCCGTCTCGCTGCCATGAATCGCATCGGGGACATACCAGCCGCTTGAGGCGAAGTTCTGGTAGCGGCTGGACTTCGCTTGCCCGTCCCAGACCTGCTCGTCTTCCAACCGGATGGCGGCGAGTTCAGTGATCTCTTCGAAACAGATGATGACGTGGCCCAAGTCGGCGATCGAGGCGTGGCCGTAATCGAAGTAAAACTGTTCCCAGAATTTCTCAGACGAGTGCCCATGTACCCACTTGATGCTGCTCTCGATCGAATCGGGCGAACGGCTATAGCGGGCAAGCGCGTAGGCGGATTTCTCGGGTGGCATGGGTGCCACTGCGATGACTCGGCGAATCGGTCGGTCGGCGCTCATGAAATCGGTTCACCTAATGAATAAGACACTCGAGGTTGCGAACTATAACCCCCAATCTTGAGCCGGCGCAAGCGCGGAGGCACGCTCCGCGCGCGTTGACTTGTCGGCGACACCGCCGCTATAGTCCGCTCGCATCAGTGAGTTGCGCGTGGCCACTGGCAAGGGGAATTCAGCAGAGCCAGCCATGATCAAAGGAATTAAAGGCGTAAAAGATATCCTCCCTGAGGACACTCCCCGATGGCGCTTGATCGAAGACACTGTTCGGCGCTGGGCGACCTTGTATGGCTTCCAGGAAATCCGGATTCCGATCTTCGAGGTCACGACGCTTTTTGCCAGGAGCATCGGCGCCACGACGGATATCGTCGAAAAGGAAATGTACACTTTCCCCGATCGGGACGGGACGTCACTGACGCTGCGGCCTGAGGGCACGGCGGGAACCGTCCGGGCCTTCATCGAACACAATCGTGCGGCAGACCCCCTCCCGCAGAAATATTTCTATGTAGGTCCCATGTTTCGCCATGAGCGCCCTCAAGCCGGTCGGCTCCGCCAGTTTCACCAGTTCGGCGTCGAATATTTCGGCACGCAAGATCCGCGGGCTGATGTGGAGGTAATGGCCCTGCTCTGGCGCGTACTGTCTGCCCTTTCATTGCCCGATCTGACTTTCGAACTGAACAGCCTCGGGAGCCTTGATGATCGGGCGGCCTACCTGCCGATCCTGGTAGCTTTCCTTAAAGAACGATCTGCGCGCCTCTGCGAAAACTGCAGGCGTCGGATGGACACGAATCCGCTTCGTGTCCTCGACTGCAAAGTACCCGCATGCCGTGCTGCCACAGAGGATGCTCCACATCTGACAGCGCACCTGTCTGCCGAGGCGCAGAAACATTTTGATCAGGTCAAATCAGGACTGGCGTCACTGGGGATTCCCTATAACCTGAACCCTCGTCTTGTGCGAGGGTTGGACTATTATTGTCTCACTGCATTTGAAATCACCTCGTCCCATTTGGGAGCCCAGAATGCTGTCGGCGCCGGCGGCCGTTATGACGGGTTAGTTGAAGTTCTCGGTGGCCCGAAAACGCCGGCCGTCGGGTTTGCGGCCGGACTGGAGCGGATCTCGCTGATGCTTCCAGAACAAAGCCTGCCACCCGTTGTTCCGTCGGTCTATGTAGCAGCTTTCGGTGCTCAGGGAGGGTCGGCCGGATCTTCCCTTCTTGATGAACTGCGACGAGCAGGCGTGACATCACTTTCTGATTTTCGAGTGACCACGCTGAAGGCCCATCTGCGTCAGGCTGACCGGGCCAAATGCCGCTTCGCAGTCCTACTGGGAGATGACGAAGTAGTGCGCGGGTCCGCTGTTGTCCGTGATATGGAAACGAAGAAACAGACAGAAATCCCGCTCAACCAAATCCCCGATTATCTTCGTTCCATTATTCCCTCTATCTAGAAGCAATTTTTCGTGTTGACTTCCTCTTAAAAACCCCGTACCCTCGCTATATATAATTAATGTAACCTTTTGATTCTTAAAGTAACTTTCTGTTAATTTTGAAACATTTATTTATGCCGGCTCGCAAACTTGGGCTATTGTTATCCACAGCCCCGTCTCATCCTAGTATCGACATCGTCATAAACCTCACGGAGGCAGCACTTCGGCAAGGAGTTGAGGTCTACCTGTACCTCATCGATGAGGGTGTCAGAAGTATGAAGGATGCGCGATTCGCTCGATTATTGGACGGTGGAATAAAAATGTCTGTATGCGCCTATGGCTGTCAACAACACGGCGTGTCGACAATTGATGTGGATTCACGTATCTCCCTTTCAGGTCTCGTCGTCCTCTCCGGTATTATCGATGGATGCGACAGATTCCTAGCTTTTACGTAACCACATGTCTAAACGAATCGCGGTCGTCATTGCAGAAGATCCGGTAAAAAGCCACCGTCCGGTTGAGGCACTCCGAATTGCACTTGGCCTTTGTGCTGGAGATCATGAAACAACGGTCGTGCTCCTCGGGAATGCCCCTATTCTGATTACAGATGAGATTGATGACGTCGTTGATGTTGATATCCTTGAAAAATACCGCCCTTCATTTTCGCAACTCTCTGTCCCTTTTCTACTGGAGTCTAACGGCGCGGTCCAAGGTCTACTTTCACAGTTTTCAGTGGCACTGAAGACCCCTCAAGAGATACGGTCTTTCATTAAATCCGTCGATCGCACCTTGGTTTTTGCATCATGAAAACACTCTATCTTGTCCGCAAGTCTCCGGATCAAATCCCTTCATCAATTTTTCTCCCTTCCCAAACCGAAGGAGATGTTCTTTTAATGGAAGGCTCAACATCCTCTGTTTCTCATACAGGAGGAAGGGTATTTTCTACGGCAGGAGAGAACCAAGATTCGCATGTTTCCTATGACAACATCATTTCCATGCTTTTCGAATATGACAATGTGATTGTCCTGTAATTCACAAACTCCCTAGTCCGGAGACCGTAGTTAGAGAGAGAAATCGTAGTAGGAGTCGGAATAGTAGTAGTAAGGGTGGACTTTGTGGATAGAAGATATGTTGATGGATTTCAGGTGGAATTGAAGACATCTTTATGGGGATGAGTATGGGGATTGACTCTGAGTTTGAGTGGGGTACAGAGTTGAAAAACTCTTGATAGCTGTTGAGCGATTAAGAGACTCGGGTCCCTCTATCCATCAAGACCACAGATTCTCCCTTGAGTGATGACAGGAACTTTTGAGTTATCCACAGGTGTGAATAAGCCTGTGAATGAGGAATAATACAGCGAATATGACGACTTCTACGGTATGGCAAGAGGCATTGGCGTATATCCAGAGTAAAGTCCCGAAGCAGGTGTATGACACGTGGTTTATACCGGCTCGTCTCGAGCGACTTGATGATTCAAGTGCTCAAATCGGGGTGCCGAATAAGTTCTTTGGCGACTGGTTGAGTCAGCACTATGGATCGCTCCTCAAGGAAGCGGTTTCGACCGCCCGCGGTGGAGGAGAAACCGCAGTTACTTTCGTCGTCTTGAATCGGACAGCTACCGGTGAAAATGACCAGGCTGCGGTCACACAGGCTGTGAAAACTGCATCGGCTATGAAGCCGAAAAGGGGTATTCAACTCAACCCCAAATACACCTTTAAGAATTTTGTTGTAGGCGCCGGAAACCAGTTTGCCCATGCGGCCTGTATGGCGGTTGCGGAGCAGCCCGCGAAGGCCTACAACCCGCTCTTCATTTACGGAGGGGTGGGACTCGGCAAAACCCATCTCCTGAACGCGATTGCAAACCACGTAGCTGAACGGACGGATTTGCGGATTGCCTATCTCACGACGGAGCAATTCACAAACGAGGTCATCAACTCAATCCGCTACGACAAAATGATGGATCTTCGGAAACGGTACCGCCACATCGACATGCTCATGATCGACGATATTCAGTTCCTGGCGGGTAAAGAGCGGACACAGGAAGAATTCTTTCATACCTTCAACGCTCTCTATGAAGCGCACAAGCAAATTGTCCTGTCGAGCGACCGGTTTCCCAAAGATATGCCGGATATCGAAGAACGTCTCCGGTCCCGTTTTGAGTGGGGCCTCATAGCCGACCTGCAACCTCCAGATGTGGAAACCAGAATCGCCATTCTTCGGAAGAAATCAGAAGATGAAGCGGTCACCCTCCCTGAAGACGTGATTCAGTTCCTGTCAACAACAATGAAGAGCAATATCCGCGAGTTGGAAGGTTCGCTCGTTCGCCTTAGCGCATATGCCTCCTTGACCGGGCAGGCTATCACCCTCGATATGGCCAAGAACGTGTTGCGGGATCTGATCGGCGATAAGAAAAAGATCGTGTCCATGGAGGACATACAAGAGACAGTCAGCACATGGTTCCATGTCAAGATCTCCGATTTGAAGTCCAGGCGGAGGAGCAAGACACTCGTCCATCCCAGGCAGATCGCAATGTATCTCTGCCGGGAACTGACCGATGCTTCCTACCCGGAGATAGGCAGGTTGTTCGGCGGGAAGGACCATACGACAATTATCCATGCCTGCCGGCAGATTACGAAAGCCCGTGAGGCTGACAGTGCGTTGGGCCAGACGCTGGAAGGATTGAAGGAAAAGATTCTAAGGAACTGATGGGCGTTTCGAGAGCGAGGCCACTATGAAAGTGCGTATCGGGCGGGATGAACTGTTGACGGGACTCCAGCGCGTACAGGGCGTCGTGGAAAAGCGAAACACGATGCCCATCCTGTCGAACATCTTGATCGAAGCGAAACAAGAAGGAGCGGAGATCGTCGCGACGGATTTGGAGATCGGCATGCGAGGGCTCTATAAGGCCACTGTTCAGAAGCCCGGCGGAGTCACCGTCTCGGCACGGAAGCTGTACGAAATCATTAAAGAGCTCCCGAGTTGCGAGATCGACTTGATCTCCGGCGAGAATAACTGGACGACGATTCAAGCGGGCAAGAGCCAATTCAAGATTGTGGGGCTGCCGAGCTCGGACTATCCTGCGCTGCCAGCCATAGAACGAGAAGGACTGACGCCGCTTGCGGGCGCTGGTCTCCTGGAATTGATCAGGAAAACCCTGTTCGCTGCTGGCGACAACGACGCCCGTTACATCCTGAACGGGCTGCTCGTGACATTGGTCTCGAGCGAAAAGAAGACGACGTTGCGTCTGGTGGGAACCGACGGTCATCGACTGGCAGTGGCCGAACAGGATATTGGCAAGGCGGGAGCGAAGGGCGCGCCTCAGGAAATCAAGGCGATCATTCCGAAGAAGGCGGCGCACGAAATGCGGCGCCTCTTGGAAGAGGGGGGCGATGGAGAACCACTGATAGGATTCACCAAGAACTTGATGATCTTCCGCAAGAGCGGCCTGCTCCTGACCTCCCGATTGATGGAGGGCAACTACCCGAATTATCAGCAGGTCATTCCGAAGGAGAGCAATAAGAAGATCCTCGTTCATCGCGGCGAACTAGAAAGCGCTCTGCGCCGCGTGTCGGTCCTCTCCAAAGACAAGGCGAACGCCGTGAAACTCTCGTTCGCTCCGGGGCGCATGACGCTGTTTTCGAGCAACCCCGATTACGGGGAAGCGACGGAGGAAATGTCGGCCCAATACGAAGGAGAAGCCCTCAATACCGGCTTCAACGCGCGCTATCTCCTGGATGTTTTCAGCGTCATGGACGGCGAGAAGGTTTCTCTCCAGATGGATAGTCCTCTGAGCCCATGCTTGATCCAGGAAGCGGAGACCCCGGGATTCAAGTGTGTCGTGATGCCGATCAAGATATGAAGCAGACACACACAGCTATTCCTGACAACGTGTCCCACGCATCTCACTTCCCGGCTGCATCATAGGAGACGGATGGCCACAGACGAGACGAACAAGCACAAATCCGAGAGCTACAGCGCGGATCAAATCAAAGTCCTCGAAGGCCTTGATGCGGTGCGGAAACGGCCGGCGATGTATATCGGCAGCACCGGGGTCGACGGTTTGCACCATCTCGTCTACGAAGTCGTCGATAACAGCGTCGATGAGCATATGGCCGGTTTCGGCGAGACGATCGATGTGACGATCCACATCGACGGAAGCGTGACGGTTATCGACAACGGACGCGGTATTCCGACCGGCATGCATTCCACCCAAAAGAAATCGGCCGCGGAAGTGGCGCTGACTGTGTTGCACGCGGGAGGCAAGTTCGAGCAGGGTGCCTACACGGTGTCGGGCGGTCTGCACGGCGTCGGCATCTCGGTCGTCAATGCGCTCTCCGAGTGGCTTGAATTGGAAATTTGGCAAGATGGTCAGACGTTCGAGCAAAGATACGAGCGAGGCAAGCCCGGTGCGCCTCTGGAGAACACCGGCATCACGAAGCGCCGCGGCACAAAAGTCCGTTTCAAGCCGGACGGGCAGATCTTCGAAACCCTCGAGTTCAGCTTTGATGTGTTGGCACAGCGGCTGCGGGAGCTCGCCTTCCTGAACAAGGGCCTTTCGATCACGTTGAAGGATGAGGGAAAAGAACCGGCCAAGGAACAAAACTTTCTCTACAAGGGCGGGATTGTTTCCTTCGTCGAGCATTTGAACGAAGCTAAAACTCCGCTGCACAAGCCGATCTATGTGAACGTCGAGAAGCCGGAGATGATTCTGGAGGTCGCGCTCCAGTACAACGACAGCTACGCTGAAAACCTCTTTTCATTTGCGAATAACATCAACACGAAGGAAGGCGGTACGCATCTCGTTGGGTTCAAGGCCGCTCTCACCAGGACCATCAACAATTATGCGAATGCCAATGATCTGTTGAAGAAGGACACGGAGTCACTCACGGGCGACGATGTTCGTGAGGGTTTGACCGCCGTGGTGAGCGTCAAGGTCCGTAATCCCCAATTCGAGGGCCAGACGAAAGCCAAGCTCGGCAACAGCGAAGTGAAAGGCGTCGTCGAAGCGGCCGTCAACGAAGCGCTCGGGAACTACTTCGAAGAGAATCCGCCGGTCGCCCGCAAGATAATCGGCAAGGCGATTGATGCGGCCCGCGCACGCGAAGCAGCCCGTAAGGCGAAGGATTTGATCCGTCGCAAGAGCGCGCTTGATGGGGGCTCGCTGCCCGGCAAGTTGGCCGATTGCTCCGAAAAGGACCCGGCCCTGAGTGAGCTCTACATCGTCGAGGGTGATTCGGCGGGCGGGTCTGCCAAGCAAGGGCGCGACCGGAAGTTCCAGGCCATTCTTCCGCTGAAAGGGAAGATCCTCAACGTCGAAAAGGCCCGCTTCGACAAGATGCTGACGAGTGACGAAATCCGGACACTCATCATGGCCCTTGGAACCGGGATCGGCCGCAAGCGGGAGGAGAGCGACAAGGCGGACAAGGACACGTTCGACATCGCCAAGGCGCGATATCATAAGATTATCCTAATGACGGACGCCGACGTCGACGGCAGCCATATCCGCACCCTCCTGTTGACTTTCTTTTTCCGGCAGATGCCGGAACTCCTCGAGCGCGGGTACGTCTACATTGCGCAGCCGCCGCTCTTCAAAGTGAAAAAGGGCAAGACGGAGCGGTACCTCAAAGATGAGGGCGCATTGAACGAGCATCTGGCCGATCTCGCCGTCGAGGATGTGGAACTCTATCTGGAAGGAACCCAGGACTTCGTGACGGGACGACGGCTGCTGCCGGTTCTGAAGAAACTGATATCGTTCGAAACCCTCTTAGCGCGTTTAAACAAAAAGCCGCACGAGGCGGCCATGCTGCGCGCCTTTGTCGACGAACCGGGACTGGACCGGGATCTCCTCAAGGACCTTGAGGCATTGAAAACAGCTGTCGCGCACGCCAAGAAAACCCTCGCCATCGTGTTTCCAAAACTCGAAGCGACGATCGACATTCTTCCAGACGAGGAACATCAGTCGAACCGGCTGTCCTGCCGGCTCCAGGCCAACGGGACTACCTATGCTCTTGATGTCACGCACGATCTCGTCGGCTCCGCCGATTTTCGAGAATTGCAGAAGCTGTCGCCGTCGGCCATTGGACTGGGCCGCGCGCCATTCAAGCTGAAGGCGAAAGGACAGGAGCAGCAACTCGTCTCAACGGCTGATCTGGTGAAGACGATTCTGGATCTAGGCAAGCAAGGCCTTAGCATCCAGCGTTACAAAGGGTTGGGTGAAATGAACCCGTCCCAATTATGGGAGACCACGATGAATCCGGAAGGCCGGACTCTCTTGCGGGTGAAATTGGAAGACCTGACCGGCGTGGACGAAATCTTTACCATTCTGATGGGCGACGAGGTCGAGCCGCGGCGTAACTTCATTCAGACGCATGCACTGGAAGTGCGGAATCTGGATGTCTAACGGGGAGCCTGGTGGTCTCCTGTGCTCGCGCAACGCGCGGCCTCGGAAGGCCCTCGTTGGTCGCGCGGAGTGGGAGACCGAACGGGCTCCCCTCCGTGAGAGCTGAGATGTGAGAGGAAGAGAATAAGATGCCCCCTGATGAACGTTTAGGCCACATCGCGATCGAAGATGAGATGAAGTCGTCCTACCTCGATTACGCCATGAGCGTGATCGTCGGACGTGCTCTTCCGGACGTGCGGGACGGCCTCAAGCCTGTGCATCGGCGCATTCTCTTCGGCATGAACGAAATGGGCCTCGTTCACAATCGGGCCTACCGCAAATCGGCCAAGATTGTCGGCGAGATCATGGGAAATTATCATCCCCATGGCGATTCGGCGATTTACGACACATTGGTGCGAATGGCGCAGGATTTCAACATGCGCTATCCGCTTGTCGACGGTCAGGGCAATTACGGTTCTATGGACGGTGATTCCGCGGCGGCCATGCGCTACACCGAAGCACGCATGACAAAGTTGGCGGAAGAGTTGCTGGCGGATATCGAGAAGGAAACCGTCGATTTTGGACCGAACTACGACGAATCACGTCAGGAACCCCTTGTCCTGCCGACGAAGATCCCGAATCTGCTCATCAACGGCGCCGGCGGGATCGCGGTCGGGTACGCCACGAACATTCCCACTCACAATATCGGTGAAGTCATTGACGGGCTGCTGCTGCTTCTGGAGAACCCCGACGTCACGGTTGCCCAGTTGATGAAAAAAATTCCTGGACCGGACTTCCCGACGGCCGGCTTCATCTATGGAATCGGCGGCATCAAAGAGGCGTATGAAACCGGGCGCGGCTTGCTGAAACTTCGGGCAAAGGTTGTCATTGAAACCGACGAGCGGACGGATCGGGAACGGCTCATCGTCACGGAAATTCCGTATCAGGTCAACAAAGCGAAGCTGATCGAAAAGATCGCGGAATTAGTCCAGGAGGACCGGATCAAAGGAATATCGGATCTCCGTGACGAATCCTCGGACCGCGAAGGTGTCCGCGTGGTCATCGAATTGAAGCGGAACGAGATCCCCCTGGTCGTCCTGAACAATCTCTACAAGCACACCCAACTCGAAACGACCTTCGGCGTAATCATGCTGGCCCTGGTCAACAACCGGCCGGAAGTCCTGAATCTCAAGCAGATCCTGCACTATTTTATCGAGCATCGCCGCGAAGTCGTGGTCCGGCGGACGACCTTCGAACTGCGAAAAGCAGAAGAGCGCGCCCATGTCCTGGAAGGCCTCAAGATCGCATTAGATAATCTGGACGCGGTCATTACGCTGATTCGCCGGTCGCAGTCGCCGGATGAAGCCAGGGTCGGGCTGATGCGCCAGTTCGCGCTCACGGAAATCCAGGCGAACGCGATTCTGGACATGCGGTTGCAGCGGCTGACACAGCTTGAACGGACGAAGCTCGTCGAGGAGTACCAGGAGGTGCTCAAGCAGATCGAATATCTCAAATCGGTCCTGGCCAGTGAAGCGCTGGTGCGGACGATTATCAAGAATGAGCTGACCGAAATGCGGGAAGCCTACGTCGACGACCGCCGCACGCAGATCGTGAAAGAAGAAGCGGAGATCAGCGTAGAGGATTTGATTGCCGAAGAAGAGGTCGTCGTGACGATTTCCCATGCCGGGTATATCAAGCGGAACGCTGCCTCGCTCTATCGGGCGCAGCGCCGCGGGGGTAAAGGCAAGATCGGGATGGGGATCAAGGAAGAGGATTTCGTCGAAACCCTCTTCACCGCATCTACGCACGATACGCTCCTCTTCTTCAGCGACGCGGGCAAAGTCTATTGGCTCAAGGTGCACGAAATTCCTGAAGCGAGCCGGGCGGCGAAGGGGAAGGCCCTGGTCAATTTGCTGGCCATGGCCGGCGGCGAGAAGGTGACGGCGACCCTACCGGTAAAAGAATATCGTGACGACCGCTATATCGTGATGGCGACGAAGAATGGCCTCGTGAAGAAAACCGAACTCTCGGCCTATAGCAATCCAAGGCAGGGCGGCATCATCGCTTTGGGTCTTGAAGAAGGCGACAAGCTGATAGGTGTGCATATCACGGACGGCCAACGAGAAATTCTTCTCGGGACGAGACAGGGCATTACCATCCGATTCAAAGAGGAAGAAGTCAGACCGATGGGTCGCACCGCCCACGGGGTGAAGGGGATCACACTCGAAGAGGGCAATGAGGTGATCGGCATGGAAACCATCAAACCGGATTCCACGACGTCCATCCTCACGGTCACGGAAGGCGGATACGGCAAGCGCACGCCGGTGACGGAGTACCGAGTCCAGGGACGCGGCGGAAAGGGCATCATCAGCGTGAAGACGACCGAACGGAACGGATTGGCTGTGGGATTCTTGCAGGTCCGGGACGATGACGAAATCATGCTGATGGCAGCGCAGGGGAAGGTCCTTCGCTGTAAAGTTGACGATATCCGCGAAATCGGCCGCAACACCCAAGGCGTGAGGATTCTCGATCTCGAAGGAGACGAGGATCGCCTCGTGGCTGTGGCGCGGCTCGCCGAAAGCGGCGAACGCGATGACGCGGGACCCGACGAAGGCGCAGGCGCATAAAGGTTGCTGCTTCTGCGGCGGAATCGGATGTCGCGTCCTTCCTCCATGAACGAAGTATTTTCTCAGACGCCGATTCCTGCCCAGAAGAAACCGCTCGATATAGTTGTGAAGTTGGCACTCGGGGTGCTGATCAGCGGGTTTGCGCTAATCTGGGGCGGGATGTACCTCAGCCGACCCGATCGATCCATCCCTCCATTCAGCGTCGGCTCTCAGTCCGGTGAGGTCGTCATGACCCACGTCCCTGGCGGGACGACGGACCAGCAGATCGAAACCTTGCTCCAGCGGTTTCGTAAACTGGGGCGACAACCAGATGGGTTGGCTCTATTAAAGAAAATCCAACCGACCACTCCCGGCGATCCCGTCGGGCGATATCAGCGCGTGATGCTGTACGTCTTCGATAACGCGGATTGGACGGAACCGGAGGTGCTCGAAAAATTCCTAGCCGGTGAACCCTCGGTCGTGAAAGATATCGAACATGCTGTGCGAGGATACTATCGACTTCAAGGAATGAGAGAAGAAGGCGGAGTCGGTCCGGTACCGAAATCGGGGGAGTATGTCGATTCTTCAAGGGTGCTGTTCAAGGGGCTGGTGACGGATCAGATCCCGCTTGATGCGGAACCCGAGCCATATACGTCGCTATCACCTCTGTGAGCCTTTGGCGGGTGGCGGGGTCCTGAATGTTGGACAGAGGAGCCTGCATATCGGCCGGCAGTTCGCTGGCTGGGAACGTCGGAGCCGGAGGGTCGGTTGACTTCTGATGTGGCAGAGCCGCCATTGGCACTTCCCCGACTCTCAAGGAAATATCGGTGAGCAGCGGTCCCCCGGCCCGATTATTAAGCTTAGCGAGTAGTTCCGGTTTCAGAAAAGTCAGTTGCTGCATCCAGACCGAATTTCGGACGATGACGTACAGCTTCTTGAACCGTATATGATCGGGCCAAGTATGGGCGGCAATGGGGTCGCCGACAAGTGTTTTCCATTCATGTTGAAGGCGTTGTTCAAACAATTGCGATTCGAGGCCGAGGCGCTTTGCCAGTCCAGACAGAATAGTGCCGACCGAGTCGAGAGGACCGGGCGATCGCATGCGGCATCTTAGGCCGCGGGTATTGAAGAATCAAGGTCGGGTAGGCTGAAAGAACAACGATGAAAAAAGAAGTGCCAGACAAGGCTGTCGCTACCAACCGAAAAGCATTCCACGATTACTTTATCGAGGAAAAGTTCGAAGCCGGCATTGTCCTGCGAGGGACAGAAGTGAAGTCGCTTCGGGAAGGTCGGGTCAATCTGCAAGACAGCTACGCATCGGTGCGCGAAGGAGAGGTATTTCTTCATAACTGCCACATCAGTCCCTATAGTCACGGCAACGTGATGAACCATGATCCGACGAGAGTTCGGAAGTTGCTGCTGCACAAAAAAGAAATCAACAAGCTCATGGGGAGAACTCAGCAAAAGGGGCTCACCTTGATCCCCCTCCGGATCTATTTTTCCAAGCGCGGCCATGCGAAGGTCGAACTTGGACTCGCCAAAGGGAAGAAACTCTACGATCGGCGTGAAACCGTTAAGGCCCGCGAAGCAGGCCGTGAAGTCGAGCGGGCTATCAAGAGCAGGAAGTAAAGCCTACTGCTCCCCTGCTGATTCGGTCTGGTCGTAATCGTCTATGGCCGAGGAAGATTCAATGTGGCGATATCCACAGGGGGTATCACCACAACGGTCTGATTGGTAAAGGAGAATTAGCCGGCATTCACACGGCGACCCGCGGGTTGACTTTAGTTCTAACTAGAACTATCTTGACCTTGTCAGGCTCAGACTTGCTTGTAGGGAGGTACCTGATGAAAGCGTTCTTTGAGACAGATAAAAGCTGGACCGGTCTGATTCTTCGGTTAACGCTTGGTCTGGTGATGTGGCCTCACGGGGCTCAAAAGCTGCTTGGCTGGTTCGGCGGCTTTGGTTTCGATGGGACGATGGGATTCTTTACCATGAAGATGGGAATGCCCTGGCTGATCGCGTTGCTTGTCATGATGGGCGAATTCTTCGGGAGTTTGAGTCTCATCGGGGGATTCCTGACCCGGTTTTCAGCCGCGAGTTTGGCGGTTATCATGTTGGGAGCCATCGGGTTGGTGCACCTCCCCTATGGATTCTTCATGAACTGGTTCGGACAGCAACAGGGTGAAGGGTTCGAGTATCATCTGTTGGTGATCGGAATCGCCGCGGCGCTGATGGTGACAGGAGGGGGGAAGTGGTCGATCGATGGAGAGATTGCAGAGAGAATCGTGCGCTAAGACGGTGCCGGGAAGGAGGGAACCATGACGACGGATGTGGCGATCACGGCGAAGAATATCCTGGGTATTTATCAACCGGGCTCGACTCATATGGTCGGCGACGGATTTCCCGTACGCAATCTCTTTCCGAGCAACGATCTGGATCGGGTGGTCGATCCCTTTCTGATGCTCGATTACGCAGGCCCTCAGTATTTTGAGCCCACTGATCATCCTCGCGGTGTCGGGGAGCATCCGCACAGAGGCTTTGAAACGGTTACGATCGTATACGAAGGCGTGGTGGCCCATCGAGACTCGGCCGGGAATTCAGGGGTGATCGGCCCTGGCGACGTGCAGTGGATGACGGCGGCGTCCGGAGTCGTCCATGAGGAGTTTCATGAGAAGGAGTTTGCGAGGAAGGGCGGGACACTCCATGCGATTCAACTTTGGGTGAACCTGCCGAAGGCATCGAAAATGTCGGCGCCCGGTTATCAGACGATACTCAACGACGATATTCCAATGGTGGAGCTTGAGGGAAAAGGCGGTCAATTGCGGGTCATCGCGGGCTCGTTCCAAGGTCGCAAAGGCCCGGCACGGACTGTTACGCCGATCGATCTCTTCGACCTCCAAGTAAGCCGGGGGACGAAGACAATGTTGCCGTTGCCAGACGGCCACAACAGCTCATTCTTTGTGTTGCAGGGGTTAGTAACGGTCAATGGGTCGCGTCCAGCAGGAGAAGCCGAGCTTGTCGTGTGTCGGCGAGAGGGATCGCATGTGACGCTCGCTGCCGCGGAGCATAGCCGCCTGTTGATCATGAGTGGTCGGCCGATCGAGGAACCGATTGCACGGTACGGGCCGTTCGTCATGAACACCAAAGCGGAATTGGTTCAAGCGGTGAATGATTATCAGGCCGGGGAAATGGGTCATCTCTCGTGACAGGATGCTGAAAACGCCCGCCGGCTGCGTTCTCGCATCGCTCAGAGGCCCAACTTACGGGGCGGGACTGGCTCCAAGAGCTTGTCGAGGGGTGCCTGTCCCACTCGGACGGAGACAGTCGCCGGCGGAATGGGACAGCCCCTCGCTTGCTGCGGCCTTGCTGGGTAGACGTTTTGAGCATCCTGAGGTATTGACGCGAAGGGTGATATGGGTACGAACATTTTGATCGACATCTATTCCGACGTCGTCTGTCCCTGGTGTTATGTCGGTAAGCGAAGGCTGGAACGGGCATTGGATCGATTGAAGAACGAGATCAAGGCCTGCGTGATCTGGCGACCTTTTCAGCTGAATCCGACTATGCCGGCTCAGGGTATGGATCGGATTGACTATCTGGAAACGAAGTTCGGCAGTGTTGATGCTTTCAGGATGTTGGAAGAGCATGTTTCGTCCGCAGGCGAAGAAGAGGGTATTGTGTTTGCCTTCGACAAAATCGCCAGGACACCGAATACGTTTCTGGCCCACCGGCTGATCTGGTTCGCGCGTCAGAAGGGCGTTCAGGACGTCGTTATCGACGCCTTATTCAAAGGCTATTTCGAAGAGGGAGCCGATATCGGAAGAGCGACGACACTCGCAGGCCTCGCACGGCGTGCGGGCCTCGACGCCGACTCCTTTCTGCAGAGCGAGGACGGGATGATGGACGTGAAGGCCGAAGAACGGGCAGGCCACAGGCTCGGGATCAGAGGTGTTCCCCACTTCGTCGTGAACAGGGCCTACGCGCTATCTGGCACGCAGCCGCCGGATCAATTCGTAGCGGCTCTGCGGAAGGTCGCGATGGCTGAGGCAGAGAGAAAGGCAGGCGTCTGATGACGGTCCAAGTATACGGTTGCAACCACGTCGTGATCGAAGTGGCCGACGCGAAGAAGGCGGTGAAATTCTATTCCGACGTGTTCGGCTTGAAGATGCTGCGGGGTGGTGAAGGAGCCGCCTGGTGTAAGCTCGGCGAACATCAGTTCATGGCGATCTTCGAGGTGGAACAACTTCAGCCGGACCGTGTGAAACACTTCGGATTGATGGTCCGCGACGCACAACAGATCAAAGAGGTCAGGCGTAAACTGACAAAGAAATACAAACTGAAGTTGCATCCGGGGTTTCGTTGCGACTTTCGCGACCCTTGGGGAAACAGAATTCAAGTCGGCGACCTCTCCGATGAATCCTTGGTCTGGCTCCTCCCTTATCGCGAAGTGCAGAATCTGGGCCTGGCGTTTAGGACCTCGGGGCGAAGTCGGAGTTGAACGGTGGCAAGTCAGTCCTACGACAAGGTGGAACTTGATCGCCTCTCGCAGGCCCTGTTGCGTCTGCACAAGACGTTACTGGACGGTGAACGGCTGGCGTATGAGCGGGTCCACGGGCGCATCGCGTCGAACGGGGAGTTCCTCCAGCTGTTGCTCGGACATGG
>NZ_CDLUDY010000212.1:0-7959 GCF_975968855.1 Petrachloros mirabilis | reverse complement strand
GTTGAATTTTCAGACGCCCCCTCGTCCCAACCACGCTGACACTCGGTCGTACGACATGACCGGGCCATCTTTGCAGAGAAAATATGGCCCCATCTGGCAATGTCCGCAGAGGCCGATACCGCATTCCATATGCCGCTCCAGGGATACGTGGATTGCGGACGGCAGCACGCCGCGCTCGACAAGGATAGGAGCCCCCAGCCGCATCATGATCTCGGGACCGCACATCAACACCACAGTCCTCGCAGGATCGAGCCTGACCTCATGAAACAGTTCAGTCACCACACCGACATGGTACTGCCAGCTCTTATCGGCTCGATCGCTGGTTAAATAGACCTCCGTATCCGGTTGATGTCGCCATTTGTCGAACCGTTCTCGATACAGCAAGTCATGCGGCGTCTTTACGCCGTGAAGAATCCTGACGGCTTTGTAATTCTTCCGGCGCCGGAAGATGTACTCGATTGCACCGACAACCGGCGCACAGCCGAGCCCTCCTGTCACCACGACGATATCTTTGCCCCGCGACTCGTCCAACGGCCATCCTCGCCCGAACGGCCCGCGCACTCCCAGGGAGTCACCGATTTCGAGTTTAGATATTGCGCTGGTTACACGTCCCGCGACACGGATCGTGTGATCGAGAAACTCGTGTTCGTCTGGGTCTGACACGATCGAGATCGCCACCTCACCGACGCCGAAGAGATAGAGCATATTAAACTGACCGCCATGGAAGCGGAAGTTCCGCCGAACGCGCTCATCCGCGAAGCGCAATCGATACGTGTCGATACCCTCGGTCTCTCGCGTTTTCGACACGATGGTGGCGGATTGGATCAGATAAGGGTTGGCCATGGAATCTCCTGCCGCATTCACCAGATCGGATTTCATCGGCCTTCCTTCAATATCTTCAGCACCGCCTGCACCATCTCTCGGCCATCACCGAACAGCATGATCGAATTGTCGGCGGCAAACAAAGGATTGGGGATACCGGCAAAGCCGGGACTCAAACTTCGCTTTATCACTACGACAGTCCTCGCCTTGTCCACATCGAGAATCGGCATGCCGGCGATGGGGCTCGTGGGGTCGGTCCGTGCCAGCGGATTCACCACATCGTTCGCGCCGATGACGAGCGCCAGATCCGTCTGCTCGAACATGGGATTGCTCTCGTCGAGATCCTTCAGCAGTTCGTACGGAACATTCGCCTCAGCCAGCAGGACGTTCATATGTCCCGGCATGCGTCCAGCCACCGGGTGGATGGCAAATTCGACTTCGATGCCGCGCGAGCGCAACAGCTCGGCGAGGTGTGCCACGCTATGTTGCGCCTGGGAGACGGCCATTCCGAAGCCGGGCACAATCACGACCCTGCGTGCGGTTTCGAACAGCACGGCGATTTCTTCCGGCGAGCCGCTCTTCACGCGACCTGCGTAGATATCTGTATCATCTCCGCCTTTCGGTGCAGGCGGAGCGAATCCGGCCATCACTTCCACCAGCGATCGGTTCATCGCCCGGCACATGATCTGTGTGAGAATCAACCCGGAAGCACCGACCAGCGATCCGGCGATGATTAATATGTTGTTGTTGAGCACGAAACCTGTCGCAGCAGCAGCCAGCCCGGAGCAGGAATTAAGCAAGGCGATCACCACCGGCATGTCCGCCCCACCAACGGGCAGAACAAGCAGGAGGCCCAGCAACGATGAAACCGCCACGACGAGCCAGTAGAAGTCATGGGATTCAGGTGTCATCAGAAGCCAGAGTCCCAGTCCCCCGGCAGCCAGAGACAGACCTGCATTGATGGCATACTGGCCTGGAAAACGAATGGCACTGTCAGTGATGAGTGATTGGAGTTTAGCGAAGGCCACGACACTGCCCCAGAACGTGACGGCGCCAATGACACCGGAGGCGGCCGCGGCTGCTGTGAAATGGCTGAGTGTCGAGACGGCCGCGTCCCTGTTCCCCAGCAATCCCCCTCCGGCAACCAGCACCGAAGCTCCGCCGCCGAGCCCGTTCAAGAGCGCCACCATTTGCGGCATGGCGGTCATCTCGATCTTCAGCGCCAACGTCGCGCCGACGACCGATCCGGTCAAGAGCGCAACAACAATCGTCTGGAAGCCGAGAATCCGCCGGTCAAGGAGTGTCAGCACAACGGCTACAAACATCCCCATCGAGCCCAAAAAGTTCCCCCGCACCGCCGTGCGAGGATGCGCGAGCCCTTTAAGCCCCATGACAAACAGAGCCGACGCGCCCAAGTATCCAAGATTGATCAAGGCGCTGTTCATCGCCGCCTCCTGGGGCCTTCCTTGAACATTGCGAGCATCCTGTGCGTCACGAGAAACCCCGCCACCACGTTGATCGTGGCAAATACAACGGCAAGAAACCCCAGTGCGCTCAAGAGCAGATCCCCCTCAGACCCGGCAGCCAGCAATGCCCCCACGAGTGTAATGCCTGAAATAGCATTGGCCCCTGACATGAGTGGCGTATGAAGCGTGGGGGGCACCTTCATGATGACCTCGAAACCGACGAAGAGGGCCAGCACAAAAATCGTCAACCCGAGCACGGCTGTCTCCATCACCTTTTCCTTTCTCCGACACCCTCGTGGTGCGTGTCTCTGATCATTGTGCGCACCCGGGAATTGACGACTTCTCCATTCCGCGTCAGCAGTGTCTCACGCGTGACCTCATCAGCCAGATCCACCCGTAAAGAGCCGTCCCGGCAGAGGTGAAGCAGGAAACTGGCAATATTCTTTCCATACATCTGGCTCGCATGAGCAGGCACGGTGCTGGGCAGGTTAGTCGGTCCCAAGATGGTAACGCCATGATGCACGATCACTTCGTTCGGCCGAGTGAGTTCGCAGTTGCCGCCACGCTCGGCAGCCACGTCCACGACGACCGAACCGCGCCCCATGCGCGATACCATATCGGCCGAGATCAACATCGGTGCCGGCTTGCCCGGTACGGACGCCGTGGTGATCACGACGTCGCTTGCCGTGACAACGGGAGTCAATAATTCACGCTGCCGCCGGTAAAGGTCCTCGCCCAACGCTTTGGCATATCCATCTGACTCCCCTCCGTCGTCCGTCCCCACAGAAATCTCGATAAACTTGGCGCCCAGGCTTTGCGCCTCTTCTCTCGCAGCAAGCCGCACGTCATAGGCCGACACGACTCCTCCCAGGCGACGCGCCGTGGCAATCGCCTGCAGCCCCGCGACACCGGCGCCGATAACTAACACACGCGCAGGCGGAATCGTACCGGCCGCCGTGGTCAACATCGGAAACAACTTCGGCAATGTGGATGCCGCCAACAGCACAGCCTTGTAGCCCACGATGGTCGCAAGCGACGAAAGCACATCCATGCTTTGCGCGCGGGCGATCCGGGGCATCAGTTCCATGGCAAAGACGGTGGCGCCCCGGTGTGCCAGTTCACTCGCCATGGCAGGTTGCCCGAGCGGCTCGGCCAATCCGATCAGCACCTGCTCAGGACGGATCAAGCGCAAATCATCACGGCCTTTCTCGGGGTTTGCTCCCGGCGTCCTGACCTGAAGTAAAATATCCGCCGAGCCGAACAACTCGGCGCGATCCGTGGCGATACGGACACCTTTTGCACGGTAGGCTTCATCCGCAAAACCCGCGGCTTCCCCCGCTCCCGCTTCCACCATCACATGGATGCCTAATTTAGTCAGCAGCGGCACATGCGAGGGAATCAACGCCACTAATGCTTCCCCCGCATAGGTCTCCTTCGGCACTCCGACGACTGGCTGCTTCGAATATGTCATACTCGATCCGACGTCTCCCCGTTATCGCCCTTGGTCTTCAGCATAGCCGGCAGTTCTTCGGTGAGATCAATGCCGACAGGGCACCAGCTGATGCAGCGTCCGCATCCGACACAGCCGGACATACCGAACTGATCGATCCAGGATGCAAGCTTGTGTGTCAGCCACATTCGATAACGATCCTTTATCGTGGGCCGGAAATTCTTTCCGTGAATGTATCCATGGTGCTGGGTAAAACAGGAATCCCATACTCGCGCATGTTCACTCCGCTGACGCTCCACATCCGGAATCTCTTCCACCGCATGGCAGAAGCAGGTCGGACAGACCATGGTGCAGTTACCGCAGGCCAAACAACGTGATGCCACGTCGTCCCAGCGAGGATGCTCATGCGCATCGTACAGCGCTTGAGGCAACGTGGAAGTGTCGAGGCTTCTCCCCTGACTCGCCGCACAGGTCTCGATCCTGGCGTTGGCTTCGTCGGTGTGTTCCTCTGCAGCAGACTCGCTAGCAAGTGCCGAAAGTATCTCTTCGCCAGCCTGACTTCCTGTTTCAACAAGAAAAACCCGGTCTAATTCGGTGAGAGCCAGATCGAAACCGCTGCGTGAGCGCGGCCCCGTTCCCATGGAAGCACAGAAGCACGTGGAGAGTGCTCTCGTACAGTTCACCACGACAACGAACAATCCAGCCCTCCTCGCCCGGTAATAGGGATCTGCATAGGCGTCGTGGAGAAAGATCCGATCCTGAATGGCCAGACCCGCTGCATCGCAGGGACGGGCTCCGAGGACAGCCACCTTCTCCGATTCTGGCACCGTGGGTGATGCCCGGAATCCCTTACGCGTTCGCTCGATGGTGAGCAGTGTTTCTCGCGGAGTGAAATTCAATGGTTTCATGGATTGCGGTCCATGAACCACCCCGAAGATACGGTCACCTTCAGTTCGTTCCAGACGATACCGGCCTGGTTCCTGTATATCGCGCCATCCGATCGGAAGGTCGGCCGTTCTTTCGACGGTATCCCATGCGACCGAGCCGTCGCGAGGGACCGGCCCAACCACTCGATAGCCATGATTTCGCAACACATCCAGAAGAGACTGAAATAGGGGCTTGGCTAATGCACGAATGCTCATAGGACAACTAAACGGTCGGACTCGGTTTCTGTCGAATCAACTGGTAGCCGCAAGACGGCAACCCACTGCTGATCCCAGGAAGCTGTTTGGGCACTTTGCCGTAAGATCGAAGTGAGATCAAGGCTTCATTGTGTACACGGTAGCTCCAGCGGCATTTCGGGCCAGGCATTACCCGAATCACTATAGCGGAGTTCACCATATGGAACATCGATTGTGAAGGTTCGTATCGCCTGCACTCGAAGGCGACGTGCTTCTGCTGAATTGAGGCATGTGCGTCAACCAAAAGTTAGGTTGGCGTAAAAAGACACAATTCTGGTATGCTCGCGTCCGCTCTTCTTCGTTGCTTGAACAACAAGCTATGGATTGGCCGCACCGTCCTGTACATAACGATGAATCATACTGGTCTCATTACCACCCATAGTGCGCGAGTCTGGGACATCCCTCTCTACACCAGCGGCGAAACGACCATCACGCTCGGCACCCTGATCTACCTCTCTGCGTTGACGGTCCTGCTGTTCGTCATCACGGCTAAGCTCAGGACCTGGATCGTCACCACACTGCTTTCTACCAGCCGAGTGGACATCGGTGTCCGATATGCGGTCGGTTCTATCATCCGCTACGTGGTTGTCACAGCGGGGCTGGTCATTATTCTGCAGACGGCCGGCATCGATCTCAGCACGCTGACCGTTCTGGCCGGTGCACTCGGAATTGGAATCGGTTTCGGCCTTCAAAACATCACCAACAACTTGGTCAGCGGCATTATCCTGCTCTTTGAGCGTCCGATCAAAGTCGGCGATCGAATCGAGGTCGGAGATGTACATGGAGATGTCGTCAGGATCTCCCCGCGTGCGACGACTGTCGTGACCAACGACAATATCGCCGTCATCGTACCCAACTCGGATTTCATCACCGGCCGCGTGATCAATTGGAGTTACACCGATAGGGACGTCAGGTTCTCCATTCCCGTCGGCGTGTCCTACGGGTCGGATCCGGAAACAATCAGGCGATTGCTGCTGGAAGTCGCTGAGGCCCATTCTGGAGTGCTACGACAGCCGAAACCCGATGTGCTGTTTGAAGAATTCGGCGAGAGCTCATTGAACTTCAACTTACGTGTCTGGACGCGCGAATTCATCACGACACCGGGTGTACTCAGAAGCCAACTCAATTTCATGATCAGCCGCGTCTTCAAAGAGAATGGCGTCGAGATCCCCTTTCCTCAACGCGATCTGCACGTCCGCAGCGGTGTCCTGACAATCAAGACGGCAAATACTTCGTGAAAGTTCGAGTTTAGCCATAATAGCCTTCACCGTGGAGATCGTTGAAATCAGAAAGACATGACCAGCATTGTTATTACGGTCGGCATCAATGATGGGAAGAGGGTATGTCATAAGCAGAGCACGCCGCTCGGCTGTTGCAGCAGCGATATGAAGCTTCGGTCATAGGCGGAGGTACGCCATGGGGCATCTGTTTCTGGCGCTGATTTTGGCCTTGTTAACAGCGGCATTCGCCCTTCAGAATACAGAAGCGGTGACCGTCCGTTTGTTGTTGTGGGAGCATCAGACATCGTTGGTGCTGGTCATTCTCGGCTCCGCCGGTTCTGGAATTGTCCTGACTTTCCTCGCATCACTTGGACGGCGATGGCGACAGACACGCACGATCAGATCCTTAGAATCCACGGTCGAATCACAGGGTGCGCGGATTCGCGAGCTGGAGGAGGCGCTCCGTCTCACCCAGAAACGCTCGTCGGAGTGACTGCCGGAATGTCAACGTCAAACCTTTCAACCAATGGGGATCGCACACCGGTCTTTTACGCCCGAGCGAGGGGCCTCGACGCATGACAGCCCTGCCCGGACGAAGCTGGATGTCCCGCCTGCGGTCTGCCATTCATCGTCGTGCCGCTCCAACCGGTCCCCGTGTCATCGTCACACCAAACGAATTCTCTCCGACCACCATATTGGTGATCCGGCTGGGAATTGTCCTTCTCCTTTTTGTCTTCGTCTTCACCACGCTCTGGTTGGATCGTGAAGGACTCCGCGACCACAGCGACGAATCGATATCGTTATCCGACGTACTCTACTTCACGATGATTACGGTAACGACTGTCGGGTACGGAGATATCGTGCCTGTTTCAGATCGTGCGAGACTGATCGACGCACTGGTCGTCACGCCTATCCGATTTGCGGTCTGGTTTCTGTTTCTCGGAACGGCTTATCAGTTAATCATCCGTCAATACATGGAGGGCTATCGTATGGCGAAACTTCAGGCGACGCTCAACGAACATATCATCGTCTGTGGATTCGGTCATACGGGAATGTCCGCGGCAAGAGAGCTGATGGCCAGAGGTGTCGACGCGGAGCAAATACTGGTCGTCGATAAGAAGGAAGAACGGGTCCGATTGGCGGGAACGTTGGGGATCGCCGGATTTCAAGCCGATGGCACCCAAGAAGCCGCTTTGCGAGAGGCTGCCATCGACAAGGCGAAGGCCGTCATTATCGCGGGAGGAGTTGATGATTCAAACGCCCTCATCCTCCTCACGGCCAGACATTTAAATCCAACCGTGCGTATAATTGTGAGTGCCAAGGAAGAAGAGAATGTAAAATTATTCAAGCAAGGGGGAGCCGATGCGATTATTTCCCCTGCAACCTTTGGCGGGTACATTCTTGCCGCGGCAGTCGACCAGGGACATATGGTTCACTATCTGGACGATCTCCTCACGGCACAAGGCAAAATCGCTTTAGTAGAACGGAAAGTGCGACCAGAGGAAGTGGAGAAACTGCCGGCTGACCTCAAACCGGATTTAGTCCTCCGACTCTATCGCAAATCGACAATGTTTTCATACATTGAACTGGACCAAGCCGGTCGGCTCCAGGAAGGAGATATCTTGGTGCTCTTTACAAGCCGCCACAGTGCTGATGATGAATAGAATAACGAGTTATAGGGCCGCGATATGCCGATTCGTAGCCGCTTTGTTGCGTCGGCGAACCTGGCATGCAAAACCCACCTCCGCCTGCTGGATTTGGGCTCTCCTCCTGCTAGCAATTCTGCCCCCCTTTGAAGTAGCCGCCGAAGATCTCCTTGG
>NZ_CDLUDY010000211.1:0-2714 GCF_975968855.1 Petrachloros mirabilis | reverse complement strand
GGTGGTCAACCGGATTCATCACCACGCCCCTCACATGCGGCCTTTTACCCAGCCACCGGCTTCGTCCAGCCTTCCCCACACTAATGTTCTCGTGATCAAGATTGCCAACTTGGCCGACGGTGGCCGTACAAGACGCCAGGATGCGTCTCATCTCTCCTGATTTCAATCTGACCTGGACATAAACACCATCACGTCCCATGACTTGAGCAGCACCACCTGCGCTTCGGATGAGCTGTCCGCCCTTGCCGGGTTTCAACTCAATGTTGTGGATCGTAGTACCCAATGGCATATTCGCAAGCGGCAAGGAATTACCGGCTCGGACTTCCGAATCGGCACCGGACTGCACAACATCTCCCACCTGCAATCCAACAGGGGCGAGGATGTAACGCTTCTCTCCATCCTTGTAATGTAATAACGCGATCCGCGCCGACCGATTAGGGTCATACTCGATTGCCGAAACCTTGGCAGGGATTCCTACCTTGTCACGACGGAAATCGATTTTCCGGTAGAGCCGTCGATGTCCAGCTCCGCGAAAGCGAATGGTCGTTCGACCAGTATTATTCCTACCGCCAGTTCGAAGGTTGAATGACGTCAGTGATTTCTCCGGCTTTTTTTTCGTCAACTCCCTGGTCGTGACGATCGTCATCCCCCGGCGGGCCGACGTCGTTGGCTTATAGGCTTTAAGTCCCATACTGATCCTTTACCCTCACTTATGCACTTTCGTAGAGCTCGAGTTTTTCGCCTTCTTTCAATTTCACAAAGGCCTTCTTCCAATCCGGTCGTTTTCCGGAGAATCGACCCAACCGCTTTACCTTTCCCTGAACGTTCAGCACATTTACTCGATCCACTTTGACCTTCAGCAGTGACTCAACTGCCTGCTTGATCTGAACACGATTGGCGGCCGGATGAACGAGAAAACTCACCGTATTACTGGCCTCGCGCATCCCAGTTACTTTTTCTGTGAGCAGCGGTTGGATGAGAACACGATGCAAGTCAAGTGTCACGACCAGACCTCCCTGACGCGCGCCAATTCCCGCTCTGGAATCACGATCGTCTTTGCACGAACAACGTTATAGACATTCAGCTGATCTGGAGCCGACACATTCACCGATGGAAGATTACGCGCAGCCTGCCTCAACCCTGCATGCGCTTCACCCGCGACTAACAGAACGTTCTTCCCGACGCCGAACTGACCCAGCGCTTTTGCTAACACTTTGGTCTTAGGCTGTTCGAGTGAGATATCTGATACTACGAGCACCTGCCCTCCAGCGGCCTTAGCCGACAAGGCACTTTGCAATGCTGCACGATACTTTTTCTTCGGCATCGAAAAGGCATAACTTCGCGGCTTCGGACCAAATACGGAACCGCCATGACGCCAGACCGGAGAGCGCAACGAACCTGCCCGTGCTCGCCCTGTATGCTTCTGTTTCCAGGGCTTCTTTCCTGAACCGCTAACCTCTCCACGGCGTAGAGTTGAGGCAGTTCCCTGCCTCTCACATGCCCGTTGCATGACCACAGCTTCGTGCACGAGTGCTGTATGGGGCTTGCACCCGAACACCTCTGCCGGCAAATCAACCGATCCGACTTTCCGCCTGTTCAAATCAAGGACATCGACCGTGGGCATGACCCTATCCCTTCTTCGACTTTTTGACGACCAGCAACCCGTTCGCAGCCCCTGGCACTGCTCCGCGGACGAATAACAGATTCTCATCGGGTCTCGATTCGACGACCTTCAATCGCTGCGTCGTGACACGCTCGGCACCCATGTGGCCCGGCAATGTTTTTCCTTTCCACACACGTGATGGGAACGAACTCGCACCGATCGATCCCGGAGCGCGATGAAACATAGAGCCGTGCGATTCCGGGCCTCCGGAATAATGATGACGCCGCACGACACCCTGAAAGCCCTTGCCTTTCGACATTCCGATCACATCCACCCAGTCGCCCTTCTTGAAAATATCGGCCTTTACCATCTGCCCAACGGCAACTTCTCCATCCTTCTTAAACTCCCTGAGGATTCGGCTGGCTGGAGCCTGATTTTTCTTCAAATGTCCAATCCGGGCCTTCGAGAGCTTGCGCTCTTTCACTTCACCAAACGCCAACTGCACAGCTTCATACCCGTCACGTTCCTTGGTCTTAACCATGACAACGCGGCAGGGCCCTGCTTCGATCACCGTCACCGGCGTCAAACGGGTATCATCCAACATCTGCGTCATCCCAAGTTTTTTGCCCAGCAACCCGTTCGTCATACCGTATCTTCCTTAGTCAGTTCAGAGCTTGATCTCGACGTCGACGCCGGCCGCTAGATTCAGCTTCATGAGCGAATCCATAGTCTCAGGAGTTGCATCCATGATGTCCATGAGTCGCTTGTGCGTCCTGATCTCAAACTGTTCTCTGGCTTTCTTGTCCGCATGCGTCGCACGCTGGACGGTAAACTTTTCGATCCTCGTCGGAAGAGGAATCGGACCGACTACCTTGGCACCGCTTCGTCGAACCGTCTCCACAATCTCCGCGACCGACTGGTCTAAGACGCGGTAATCGAAACCTCGCAACCTGATTCTGATTCGTTGATCGACCTTCACTCTTCACTCCTCAGCCGTCAAGGGACAGCCCGCTGCTTGTTACGCCAAGATTTCGGTGACGACGCCGGAGCCCACAGTCTTGCCGCCCTCGCGCACCGCAAACCGCAGCCCCTGATCCATCGCGATGGGGCT
>NZ_CDLUDY010000210.1:0-3522 GCF_975968855.1 Petrachloros mirabilis | reverse complement strand
TGCTGTCCCGAACGTCGCGGTGTTTTCAACTGCCTGTTGAGGGAGCTGAAGTTCCCCGACGCGTTCGGGCGTGAGCGCAAGGCAGATCAATCCCCGTGCATGTTTGGCCATGAAGTTCACGGCTTGCGGCGTGATTTTCTCGGCAGCAATGACAAGGTCGCCTTCGTTCTCCCGGTCTTCATCGTCTACCAGGATAATGAATTTGCCCTTTTTGATGTCTCGGATCGCGTCTTCGATGCTATTGAACGGACTGGCCATATAGTTCCATGTTGAATGTTTGATGCCGATTGTTCAATGGAAGGACAATTTATCATTAAACATCGAACATTTAACATTCTTTTTTGGACCGGTTGGTAGATGAGTATTTGGCTAAGCAGACGGCTCGGCGAGCGATGAGGACTGAGACCGGAGTGCGACGATGACAGTGCCCCAGGCACAGATGACGAACCCGGCGAAGAACCATAACCCGGCTTCATAGCTGCCGGTCACGCCTTTAAACAAACCCATCAGCAGTGGCAGGGCAAACCCGCCTACTCCCCCTGCCGCGCCGACAACACCCGAAGCCAAACCGATGTCTTTGGGAAACCACTCGGCCACCAGTTGAAACACGATCCCGTTCCCCACTCCCATCGCCCCTGTCGTCAGGATCAACATCACGACCGCCATCGAAAGTGACGGACTGGCCACCGCGACCACGGCCCCGGCGATCACGGGCAGAATGTAGTGGAGCGAGCGTAGCCCCCCCTGCCGGTCGGCGGCGTAGCCCCCAAGTGGACGAATGAGGCTGCCCACGAGTCCGCACAAGGCTGCCACTGCACCGGCCTCAACCGCCTCAAGGCGATACATGTCGTGTAAGAGGAGAGGCAGCACGCTGCACAACCCAACAAACCCTCCGAACGTCACCGCATACAGAAAACAGAGCCAATAGGCGTTACGCTGCCGGATCATCACCGCCGCACGGTGCCACCATTCGTCAGAACCAGGTTCGCGAGAAGGCTGCACGTGCGGGATCAGGAGTTGAAACAGCAACAGAGTCACCGCCACGAACCCCGCCATGAGGCCACAGATCTGGTGCCAATCCAACGTCGAAGCCCAACGGGGAGCCAGAAAAAGAATCAGCACGGTTCCCACGTTCCCCGTCGCGGCAATTCCCAAGACAAATCCTTGCGTCTCCGGTGGATATGCCCGGCCTGCAAGCGGAAGTGCCACGGCAAAACTTGATCCTGCCACTCCGAGGGCAAGGGCAAAAACGAGTGCCTCTTCATAACTCATAACCCCCAACCAGCCCCAGAGCAGCACGAAAAGTTCGGCCCAGAGGAGCGCAACCGCCGTCGGTCTCGCCCCGATCCAATCCGTACTCCAGCCCACGATCATTCTGAACAAGGCACCCCCCAGGAGCGGCAACGCGATAAGCCAGGCAATCGCTTGATCGCTCAGTTGCAGCTCTTCGGCCAGCGGAATACTCAAGGCAGCGATGAGCAGCCACACCATGAAGCTAACGGTCAGATGCAGGACTGATCCGATTAGGGAAGGCCAATGTCCGCTCTTCAGTGCTGTGAGGGGATGCATAACGGATTCGTTTTCGCTAAAGAGTTGTAGCCGTCGCTTCCATCATAGGGGACAGGCTTTCAATCGTGCAAGAGAACGCCTCCGGTAACTCCGGTTTTGTCGAGCCATCCTGTTCTGTTATAGTCAGCGCTTCCTATGGCAAAACCCGAAGACAGACAAGAAGAAGAGTCGCTCGAACCTGAAGTTCTCGACCCTTCTGATGATGAGATTGCCACGGAAGAGCCGGCTATGGAGCTTGGCCCCGCTGCAGCCGGTGGCGATCCCCCCGCTGATAGTACAGCGGTGGTGCCGGTCACCACTCTTCAACAATACCTCGCCGAGGTCCGCCGCCATCCCTATCTATCCAAGGAAGAGGAGCTTCGACTGTTCGATGAGTACAAAAAGCATGGTGACCGCGAGGCCGCCGTCAAACTGATTATGGCGAACCTGAGGGTCTCCGTCGCGATCGCCGCAGAGTATCTCCACACCGGCGCGGACCACATGGACTTGATCCAAGAAGGCAACGTCGGTTTGATGCAGGCCATCACGAAATTCGACCCGACCAAGAACGTACGGTTCTATGCCTACGCAGCCTGGTGGGCACGCGCCTATATTCTTCGCTACCTCCTGAACACCTACCGGTTGGTTAAAATCGGAACGACCCAGGACCAACGAAAACTCTTCTACAATTTGAGAAAGGAAAAGGCGAAGCTCGAACGGGAGGGATTTGCCCCAGACACCAAGCTGCTGGCGGACCGTCTCAACGTTCGTGAACGAGACGTCATCGAGATGGATCAACGGTTGGGGAGTTGGGAACTCTCGCTCAATCAGCCGATCGGTGAAGATCAGGAAGGTAGCCTGCTCGACGTGCTTCCGGCTCAGCAACCGGCAGCCGATGAACAATTAGCGGCAGAAGAGCTCAGAACTCTTTTTCGTACCAAGCTGGGCGAATTCATCAAGACGCTGGACGAGCGCGACGAAGACATTCTGCGCAACCGTATCCTGTCCGAATCCCCGCTCACCTTGGACGACCTCGGTGCCAAATACGGAATCACGAAGGAACGCACCCGCCAGCTGGAAGCCAGGATCATCAAACGCCTCCGTGACTACATTAAGAAAGACGTGAAGGATTTCGACCAGTTACGAATCTAACTCCCCACCAGATCCGTTTCATGATTGTACCTAGAATATTGAAATCTCAATCGGTTATGATGACCCATTCCACATCCATTTACGGGGTTCTATTTTTTTCATGGTAGCCCCCTTGACTTGGAAAGGGGGGAGGCTATCTCTACGCCCAGTCGAACGGATCAGGTTATCTGCTCGCATCGGAATCGGATCACGATCATCGAGTGCGCACCTGTTCACAATCGTAGACATAATCTTACGTTAACAATCACGAGGAGGGTCTGACATGAGCACAGCAGCCAAGGAGAAGGAGAAGAAGAATGTCGCCAAGGGTTTCCAGCCCCTGGGTGACCGGTTATTCGTCACCTACACTGAGGAATTGGAACGGACAGCCGGCGGGATTTACGTGCCGGATTCGGCCAAGGAAAAACCGCAGCGAGGCATCGTGCAAGCGATCGGAAAGAAAGTCGAGAACGTGAAGGTCGGCGACCAAGTACTGTTCGATAAGTACTCCGGCAGCAAGCTCAGGATCGAAGATGAAGAATGCTTGATCCTCAAGGAAGAAGATATCCTCGGTATTTTCACCAGCTAATAAACCAACAAGACGAAGACTGAATCATAAAGGGAGGAAACACATGGCAAAGCAACTACTGTACAGCGAGTCAGCTCGGGCCTCCATTCTCAAGGGAGTCAACCAGCTGGCCGATGCCGTAAAGGCAACGCTCGGGCCGAAGGGCCGGAACGCCATTCTTGACAAAAAGTTCGGCGCGCCGACGATCACCAAGGACGGCGTGACCGTGGCGAAGGAAGTCGAGCTCAAGAACCCGTACGAGAATATGGGCGCCC
>NZ_CDLUDY010000209.1:0-6735 GCF_975968855.1 Petrachloros mirabilis | reverse complement strand
GAGGGGCATGTCGTCACGGTCGAGCCCGGTCTGTACTATCCAAGCCTTGGGGCTGTCCGTATCGAGGACATGGTCTTGGTGACCAAAGAGGGATGTCGAAACCTCACAAAATTCCCTAAGAAGTTAGAACTTGACTGATTGCTCTCTGTTCCGCATGTCTTGACACCAGGACAGACCTTCATCGAAGTATCTGACACGTCCTCGTCGCTTAGATTCCTCGGTCATATGGCGGTATGCGATATCGCCTTTCGAAACGCAAGAAGATTCTGCTGTGGAGCGGTTCTGTGCAGCAGGTCTGCGGTGGCTCGATGGGGATCTGTTCATATTTGCGAATTGGGTCTGATCGGCCGAAAGAGACATGTTCGCTCTCACGATGTATTGGTCTGGACGGACGATGTCGGGGGTGTAGGCGAAGGAGAATATTTCCGAATTCGTTGAGAAAGTTGATCGCGCTAGAATTGCAAAAAAAGTGGCAGAACTCAGTCTGATTGGCAATATTAAGGGCTGATGAATCGCTAGTCCGTTGTCCGCGAGGATAAAAATGATAGAGCAACGGAAGAATCCAAGATTTCCTGTCCGATTCCGCAGTTCGTTCACATCGTTGAACACAGTTGATGGGGAGGGAACGCTTGTCGACCTCTCTCTTCGCGGTTGTCGAGTCGATAGCAATACGGAAGCACGACCCGGCACTTCTCTGGAAGTGCGGATCGAGATTTCCGATGATGAGCCTCCGCTGAAAGTGCAAGAGGCAGTCGTACGCTGGAGCCGAAATTATCTGTTCGGATTGGAATTTATCACGTTAGCTCCGGAAGAATGGGCGCGCCTCCAACATACTGTGACGCAGCTTGACCTCCACCCATACCAGAAAGAACCCACCGGTGCGAGGGAGGAAGGAGGCTGACTCCTGCGTCGTTGGAAGCCTCTCATCTAGAATGTCAGCGCTTTCCGAGAAATCAGATAATCTTCTGAAGGGCTGTGTCTATAGTCACGTTAAGATAAGCTTGGTGGCGGAAATCTCCGTAATGCGGGGAGGGCGGTATTTTTGTGCACACGGGTGTGATGAATTTAACGTCAGCGTAGGGACGACCCAAGCCTCACAGGCATTGGCCCTTGCTTGTCAAAACAGATTGAAAACTTTACAAAATCAAAAACAATGCTATTTTGCGAATTATTGTGAAATACGTAGGCATTGATATGAATATACATATCGGAACGGAATTAATGGTCATTTGAGAAAAGATTCGAACCTGGCTTTGATTTCGAACAGCGGCTGGTGAAAGCTAGTGATGAATATGAGTGAGTTCGACTTTGATCTTGGAAAGAAGTAAGGAATTGCCATGGAACAGCAACAAGAGTCGGTACTGCCACTTGTCCTGATCGCTGATGACGATGACCAGCTGAGGTTGCTGATTCGTAAGGCGCTCGAGCGGGCTCATTTCAGAACGTGTGATGCAGCGGATGGAGAGCAAGCGTTGAAGGTATTCGAAACTCATCGCCCTGACATCGTGATATTGGACATCGTTATGCCAGTGATGGACGGTTTGACCGCGTGTTCCGTGCTGAGAAAGTCTGCAGGGGGAAGGCGGGTTCCTGTCTTGATTATGACTGGCAAGGAAGAGGCCGATTCGATTGCGAAAGCCTATGAGCACGGGGCCACAGATTTCATCAACAAGCCGCTCAGTATCGCGGATTTAATCCAGAGACTCCGTTATATGCTGCGGGGGAGCAGTCAAAGGGACGCGTTGCTTCGGAGCGAAGCGCGGTTGGAACTTGCTCAGCGGATTGCCAAGATAGGAAATTGGGAGTGGCATCAACCGTCAAATACCTTCAGAGCTTCGTCCGAGTTCTGTCGACTCATTGGTGTTTCAGCGGATGAATTTGAAGGATCACTGGAGTCGTTCCTGCGCGTCGTTCACCGTGATGACCGAGTGCAGGCCGAAACGGCTGTAAAGTCTGTGGCCGAAGCAGGATCGCCGTGTGATATGGATCTGCGTCTTTTCCTCTCGAACGGAGAAGAGCTTACCGTTAATCTGCAGGCCGAGGTGGGGTTTGACGACAAACAAAGGAGCCCCATAGTGCTCGGGACGGTTCAGGACATCAGCGAGCGGAAGCGTTTCGAGCGGGAGACACATCGGCTGGCCTATTTTGACAGCGTGACCGGCTTGCCGAATCGGCGGTTGTTCAAAGACCGGCTGGCCCAGTCGCTTTCTTATGCTCGTCGATACAAAACAAAGTTCGCCACTATGTTCGTGGACCTCGATCGTTTCAAACTCATTAACGATACCTTGGGTCATAACATCGGCGATATGTTGCTTAAAAGTGTGGCCGATCGCCTCACCGAATCGGTACGGTACAGTGACTCTATCGGCCGAATGGTGAAGCAGGATATGAGACACGATGTGGCTCGCCTGGGGGGAGATGAATTTACCGTACTCCTGACAAAAGTCCAAGACGTGCAGGATGCGGCGAAAATCGCCCGCCGTATGTTGGAATCGCTAGCTAGACCGTTCTTGATCAATGGCCGTGAACTCTTTGTGACGGCGAGTATCGGAATTGCTAACTATCCGGCTGATGGGGACTCCATAGAACAGTTGCTGGAGTGCGCTGATAGTGCGATGTATCACGCTAAAAAGCAGGGTCGCAACAACTATCAGTTCTACTCCGATATCATCAACGCCGAAGAGAAAAAACGCTTAACCTTAGAGTCCGAGCTTCGTCATGCAACTCAGCGGGAAGAATTTGTCGTGCATTATCAGCCGTATGTCGATTTGCGGACAGGTCGAATTATCGGAGCGGAGGCGCTGGTGCGGTGGCAGCATCCGCAGCGCGGGTTGCTGGGGCCACTGGAGTTCCTGGCAACCGCTGCGGATACAGGGATGATTCGAGAAATTGATGAGTGGATGTTAAATGATGTATGCAAGCAGAACGTATTGTGGCAGTCGCAGGGAATGGCTCCGATTCGGATCTCGGTGAATGTGTCGAATTCTCTCTTCCATGGTAATTCGATGTTGAAGACCGTCGAGGACGTGCTCGGTGTTACCGGAATAGATCCCAACTGTGTTGAATTGGAATTCACGGAGTCTATGGTAATGCGTAATTGGGATGCGTCAGTTGGCATGCTGAAAGAATTGAAATCGATGGGTGTGCAATTATCCATGGACGACTTCGGCACGGGTTTGTCGTCTCTCACCTATCTCCAGCGATTGCCGGTCGACTCGGTAAAGATTGCTCGATCATTAATTTTAAGTGACGGCGCCGTATCGGAAATGGCGACGATGGTGCGGGCCATCATTGCGATGGCCCATGGCCTCGAACTCCGGGTGATGGCGAAGGGCGTTGAGCGTGAGGAGCAGAAAGCTTTCCTCGTCGCCGAAGCCTGTGATCAGGCACAGGGTTATCTTTTTGGTCGTCCGATGCCGGTGGCAGAGTTCGCCAAGTTAGTAGCTCCAGTCCGACTTCCAAAAGCGAGCTAGCAGATTGCTGCCTCGAAAGTGCCGGAATGGAATTATGCCTTTAAACGGTAACCGTAGAGAAGGGTGATATTGATGCGACGGCTGAGATAATCATCCTTGAAAGAGATCTCATCGGTTTCGTGAAAGAGATCTGAATTGAACACGATGGCTCTATTGGCTCTATAGGGAATTCTGACCGCTTCTGCTCCGGCTTCTTTCAGCCACGAAAGTATCTTCGGCTTATTCTGATCGCTGTTATAGTCCTTGAAGTTCCACTCCTTTGGGGCTTCCTTGTCGTAGACGACCAATCCTCCCGTATCGGGGTCTAGGTTGGCTTCGTTCGGAGTAATCCAAAAGTTCACGTTTACCGCTGCAGCGTCGGCATGAATATTAAGGCCGCGACGAGTGCTGTCATGTTTGAAGGCCCAGGCTTGAGTCAATCGATGGTTTCCAAATATGCGCGGCAACGTTCGACGGAGTTCTTCAGCTATCTGAAATAAAAGTGCTGAAGCGAAACCGTCACCAAGAAATGCGCCGCTATAGCCATTCTCATAGTCTTTCTTCCAAATCGTGGCTTCCCAGCAAAACTGACGGAGTTTCTCTAGGGCCTCTTGTCCGAGAAGCTCGTCTATATAAGTTACTTCAGGCTGTTTGGCGAGATAGCGGGACTGGATGGAGTCTACGTCGAGAGCGGGATTGAGCGCACCCTGTTCGAGTCTCGAAGGCGGTTTGCAATACAGTATGCGGTTGAAAGAGGGGGCGACCGGAGTCAGGTCGCTTGGTTCGATGGGAAGGCGGTTACCCGGGGTCGCAACTTTATCGAGGCGTTGCTGAAGCGTCCGTAGTGCCGAAAGGTAGGGTTTCCATTCTGCTCCAAGTCGGTGTTGTTCGATAAGGTAGGAAATTTGCTCGGCATCATGTTTTACACGGGAGCGATAAATGGACTGTTCGGTTATGCCTTTTCCGTGGTCGTGCTTCAAGTTGGCCGTCTGCTGAAAACAATCCAATGCCTTCTTGTCGTCATCTACCCAGGACCAGGCTATGCCGAGATTGTATAAGGCCTTTTGATAATTCGGTGCCACAATGAGCGCCTGTTGGAAGGCTGAAATGGCGTCTCTCAACGTGCCTGCCTCCATCAGTGCGAGTCCAAGGTTATTCAAGGCTTCAATGTGGGTCGGTTTGATTTCCAGTGCGCGGCGATAAGAAGCAATGGCTTCCTCGGTCTTGCCCTCCTCTTTAAGTGCGACCCCCAGATTATTGTGAGTATCTGCATGAGCGGGGTTCAGTGTCAGCGCCGTCCGGTAAGCCTTGACGGATTCTGAAAATTCATTTCGATTTCGAAGGGCATTGCCTAGGTTAATGTAAGCTTCTAGGTATCGGCTGTTCAACGCGACGGCTTTTCGGTAAGCGGCAATCCCGTCTTCCTGGCGGCCGGCTTTCTGGGCGATCACTCCAAGATTGAACCAATAGAGTGGGGAAGATGGTTGGAGCTCGACTGCGGCACTCAAGCAGGTGAGGGCTTCGGACATTCGTTGCTGCCGGTACAAGGCGAGGCCGAGCAGCTCAAGGGCTTCCGGATGTTGAGGTGCCACATCAAGCGCTGATCGGAAGGCCAGTTCTGCTTCATGAAATCGCCCTCCCTGGAAATGTCCTTTACCTTCGTTTAACCAAGAGCCTAGGTGAGCAGGAAGATGTCCGGTACCTTGTCGCGCTTCTTGACGCCGTCGATCTGCCCGATTCATGATACGTCTCGTTTCCCCAGGCCATGCAGCTGGTTCACAGTAAGGGTATCTGAAATTCGGCTGAAGGGTCAAAGGGCCTGGTTGCATCCACAACTTTTAGGAAGGAGAGCTCCTGCATGAAGGTAATAAGATTATCGGACTATCAGCAGTTTAGTTCCGAGAAGATGAAGAAAAACAACATGTTTCAGACCGAGCGGTTTTTTTGTGATGTCTATTGTTTCGAGCCGGGCCAGGAACAGAAGGGTCATATACACGGCGAACAGGACAAAGTGTATCTGGTCTTGGAGGGCATGGGAACATTCCAAGTGGGGTCCGACAACCAAGTTCTTGGCCCCGGCCAGGGAACAATGGCTCCGGCGGGAGAGGAACATGGCGTGAAGAATCACACCGATCGGCGTCTCAAAGTTTTAGTCTTTGTTGCCCCTAATCCATGATCATTGTTTGCGATTGCACAGGGCGGTGACTGTGATGGATCCGGTAAGGGCACCTTCATTGTTGCCCTCTCGCGGGTAGTCTGAGACGTCTAGCTTCTATTTCGGTTCTACATGGCAGCCGAGGCACACCTTCTCGTTATAATTGGGTATAACCACACGCAAGTTTTGACCACTGCCGGTTAATCCGCTGACATAGGCCTCGGCTCTTGGTTGTCCAGACAAACAAGTGAGCACAGAGGATTCACAGCCGTCCGGTTCGTTCTTTGAGTTGCACGGATTCAGAGGTGTTTGCTTCAAACGAATGTGAGAATGCTTGGAGAATTGGAATTTGTAGAATTGATCATCACCTATTCCTCCGGGTTTGCATCGCGAAGAGAAGCGTGCCAGGCACGGACTAGAGGATAGCGCGCGGATGTATGCTGGGGGCTGTACTCGGACGGCAACCCGCTCTTTGGCGGGTCACCGTGGAGCATTTCAATTCCTATTTTGAAGGCAGTTCCCATGGGACCATAGGCATAAGTGGCGCCGGTTTGGCATCAGGGGATGCCAATAATACAGCAATCGCACCCCGGAGGGCTCCCGTGAGGGAATGCGTCACGATGGGGTAGGCTCCGGCCGATTCCACCACCACGTCGAACGTTGCGGCGCTGCCAGGCCCGACCACATAAGTCTGCACACCGGTCAGCTTATTGGACGGATTGCCGCTTTCGTAGACGTTGTCCCAAATCTCGCCGATTGGATGGAAAGACGAAAATTCGTTGGGGCCGGCATTAACGAAGTAGATGCGCACGCGCTCTCCCGGTTTCGCGCCAAGTTTTCCGCCTCCTGTTACGAACGGGTGATACTTAAAGATCCCGCCGTTAAAGATGACGTTGTCGAACTTGCGGTCGAACATGGCTTGCACGTCGTCTGGATTCTTGAACAATTCTGATTGCACAAGCACGTACTCGCGATCGGCTTTTGGCCAAGCCGCAGCGTTTTTGGGGTCGACAATAATTGCGCCGAACATCCCGCGCGCGATGTGTTGAATCATCGGGGGCGCGCCGCAGTGATAATAGAAAATCCCCGGTTTCTTGGCGACAAACGTGAAGTTGATGGTTTCGCCGG
>NZ_CDLUDY010000208.1:0-19893 GCF_975968855.1 Petrachloros mirabilis | reverse complement strand
GTTGGAGCCTAACACGGAAATCCCGTTCGGACTCTCCGGGCTTCGAGACCTCTTTCGAACTCCGACTCTTCAGCAATTCGACCGCCTGCGTCCGGTAGAGCCAACTGCCGAAATCTTTCGCCCAGTCGACATAGTTCCTGGCTTTTCCAGCACTAGAGGGTAATGGGAGAAACTGGGCTCCTTCTTCCGGTTCTTTCTCAAGATCCTCAACCACCAGTTGGAGGCCCATAGCTTTATCCCAATCGACAGCCACTGCTCCCTCCGTGACAGGTACCAGGGCCGTCACGTCTTGCGTCGTATCAATGCTGCTCTTCGCATCCACAAACCGGACCTGAGCCGCCCCCAGCACAATCGGCACATAGACAAGTTCATCCCCTTCCTGCTTGCTACCGCGCAACGGAACAAAATACTGCGCGATATCCGGCGGCAACATCGGCCTCTGCCGGTAAGGCGTGAGGGGTGAGGAGTGAGGCGACGAACCTTCCCTTCCTGTCTCCTTACCCTTTACCCCTAACCCCTTACTCGCTCGTAGGGGATCCATCAGGGCCTTGATCTGTGTCCTTGTCAGCGGACCGCGCAAATATGACAGGCACCAGCGCGTTTCGAACGCAACTGGCTCATCCTCATGTACGTTGTTCATCAGAAAGATCCGGCTTCCGAGTCCTGCCAAGGTCTGTTCCATTCGACCTTTGTCAAACTTCTTTCCGGCGCCGGCCGATGCCCCTTCCAACCCTTCCAGGACCCTCGCCTTATCCCTCTCCGTCTGCAGCCGCCCGATGAACCAGGTGCCGGTATTGGCCAACCCTTTGTAATCCAAATCGACAGGATTCTGTGTCGCCAAGACAACACCAAGCCCAAAGGCCCTCGCCTGTTTCAGCAAGGTAAGCAGTGGCAGCTTCGACGGAGGATTGGAAACCGGCGGAAAGTATCCGAAGATTTCGTCCATGTAGAGGAGCGCACGCAAACTCGTCGTCCCCGATTGAGATCTCATCCACCCGACCATCTGGCTCAAGAGCAGGGTGACAAAAAACATCCGCTCTGCATCGTTCAAATGCGCGATCGAGAAGATTGCCAGCCGTGGCTTCCCGCTCGATGTGTATAGCAACGACTGAATATCGAGCGCTTCCCCTTCGAGCCAGGACTGAAATCCCGGTGCGGCGAGCAAGTTATTCAACTTCATCGCCAGAGCGAAGCGTTCCTTGGAAGGGAAAAACGACTCGATATCCATGACGCCGATCTTCGACACCGGAGGCGCTTGAATGGCTTGGATCAGAGCAGCAAGATCGAGATCTTCTCCGTCTTTCCAGGTTTGATCTAGGATCGTCGACAGCAGGATATGTTCGCGGCTCTGAATCGGGTCCACTTCGATGCCGAGCAGGCCTAGAAGGCTCGCCACCGTCGTGCCGATGCGCTCACGCAGGAGTTCCGGATCGTTCAATATATCGGCTGCCGGCGCGGCAAACGATTTGAGAATCGACACCGGCAATCCGGCGTTGCTTCCGGGAGTGTAAATGGCAACGTCCGCCGCATCACGGAGCCGCTGAATCCTCGCGCCATCCTGCTGCCAGCTTGCCAAGCCTTTCTTCCAGAGGTCAGCCTGAGCCTTGGCATATTCGTCGGGCGACAGCCCCTTCTTCCGTGCCTCATCTTGGTTGATCCAGGGTTGAAACTCTTCAGCTTTCAACCCGGGAAAGGTCAACATCAAGTTTCCAAGGTCACCTTTCGGATCAATGATGATGGCCGGAATGTTGTCGATGGCCGCCTCTTCAAGAAGGGCAAGACAGAGACCTGTCTTCCCGCTCCCCGTCATGCCGACGCAGACGGCGTGCGTCACCAGATCTTTCGAGTCGTAGAGCACCCAGCCCGGTTTAGTTTGCTTTGCGGCGAGGTCATATGGCCGACCCAGATAGAAGACCCCGAGCTTTTCAAAATCCTCAGTTGCCCTGCTGACAGCTGGAGAAGAAGCACCTTGCTTCCCCGTTGCCCCTTTCTTCTTCGGAGGCATAGCTCACCATTCTTTGAATAAGATAAAAACAGCGCCGGCCATCATGCCAAAGCCGACGAGATAATTCCACTTGAGCGGTTCCCTCAAGTACAACACCGAAAATACACAGAACACCACCAGGGTAATGACTTCCTGAATGGTCTTCAATTGCGCCGCGTTGAACTCGTAGTGACCGATCCGGTTAGCCGGCACCTGGAAGCAGTATTCGACGAACGCAATCCCCCAGCTCACCAGAATCACGATCCACAAGGGCGAGTCCTTATGCCTCAAATGTCCATACCACGCAATGGTCATAAAGATGTTCGACACCGTCAGCAGCAGAATCGTGTGCATGCAATCCCTCGTCTATATGCTCAAAGCAGAACAGCTGATGGCCATGATCGCCATCAGCCACCACTTCCCACTCTCTTCTCCTCAGGGGGCTGGCTTGATATCAAAATAGGCAGGTGGCGCTGACCTTACAGCCAGACTGCCACTAACCGTCATGCTGAGCTGTTGAGCGGCTTGGATTGGTCCCATCGTGCGCGCGTCGAACGAGCACCTCCCTTGATTTCATAACTGCGATGGATCCTGCGTGCCGCGTTCCGCGAGCACAGAGACCAACCAGGCCGCTTCTCTGAAAAGGGTGAGAGGGACAGGCACCGCCTGACGTCAAAGCCAGTCCCTCACACCCCCGCCTCCTTCAAGACCTTCCCCGTATACGACCGCTTAGACTTCGCGATTTCTTTGGGCGGCCCCTCCGCCACGATCTCACCGCCGCGATCCCCGCCTTCCGGTCCAAGGTCAATAATCCAATCGGCGTTCTTGATGACATCGAGATTGTGCTCGATAACCAGCACGGTATTACCGGCCTCAACGAGTCGATCCAGCACATCGAGCAATCGCTGCACATCGGCGAAGTGAAGGCCTGTCGTCGGTTCATCCAAAATGTACATCGTTCGGCCTGTGGCCCGTTTGGACAGCTCGCGCGAAAGTTTCACTCGTTGTGCTTCGCCGCCGGACAGTGTCGTCGCCGGCTGACCCAACTTTACGTAGTGCAGCCCGACATCGTGCAACGTCTGGAGTTTGGCCTTGATCAAGGGAATGTGCTCGAAGAATTCCAGCGCTTCGTCCACCGTCATGTTCAGCACATCGGCGATACTCTTCCCCTTGTGCAAGATCTCCAACGTCTCCCGGTTGTACCGCTGGCCCTTGCATACCTCGCAGGTGACATACACGTCCGGCAGAAAGTGCATTTCGATTTTGATAAGTCCGTCACCCTGGCAGGCCTCACAGCGGCCTCCCTTCACGTTGAAGCTGTAGCGACCAGGCTTGTAGCCTCGCACACGCGACTCCGGCAGGTTCGAATAGAGGTCTCTGATGTACCCGAACAGTCCGGTGTACGTGGCGGGATTCGACCGCGGCGTGCGGCCAATCGGCGACTGGTCGATATCGATGACCTTGTCGAGCGCATCGAAACCCTGCAGTTCCTTGCACCCGTCAATCTTCGGCTTCTTGTGATAGAGCAATTGCGAGAGCGAATGGAAGAGAACTTCCAACACGAGCGTGCTCTTGCCGGAACCGGAGACGCCTGTCACGCAGGTGGACAGGCCCAGTGGAATCTTTGCAGTGATGTTCTTGAGATTGTGCTTCTGAGCCCCATTGACGGAGAGAAAACCTTTGGCTTTGCGCTTCCGTTTCGGCACCGACACCAATTGGGCCCCGCGCAAGTACTGACCGGTGAGCGACTTGGGATCAGCCATTACTTGTTGAGGCGTGCCTTGGGCAATGACATGGCCACCGTGAGAGCCGGCTCCCGGTCCCATGTCGATGATATGATCGGCCGCCATCATCGTTTCCGCATCATGCTCGACGACCACAACCGTGTTGCCAAGATCGCGCAGGCGCAGCAGAGTCTGGAGCAAGCGGCGATTGTCACGTTGATGCAATCCGATCGACGGCTCGTCGAGAATGTAGAGGACACCGACGAGGCCGGACCCGATTTGGGTCGCCAGTCTGATCCGCTGCCCTTCTCCTCCCGACAACGTCGCCGCTGCCCGATCAAGCGTGAGATAGTCGAGGCCGACATTGATCAAAAATCCCAGGCGCTCGCGGATTTCTTTCAGAATCCGGTGGGCAATGACCATCTCCCGCTCGGTAAACTTAATTGTGCTAAAGAAGTCGGCCGCTGCGCGTACCGATAGGTGCGTCACCTCGGCAATCGATTTCTTGGCGATCTTGACGGCCAGGCTTTCAGGTTTGAGCCTGGCCCCTTGGCAGGATTCGCATAGTTCCAGCAGGGTGAAATCTTCTTCTTCTGGGCACCCAGGCGTAACTTGATAGCCGATCCCATCGCAAGCGGGGCAGGCCCCGTGGGGGCTATTGAACGAAAAGATACGGGGCGTGACTTCCGGATAACTCACACCGCAACGGATGCAGGCAAGCTTTTCGCTGTAGAGAAGCATCTTGCCGCCCTCGGTCAACACCCCGACTAACCCTCCACCGAGTTTCAGCGAGGTTTCCACCGAATCGGCAAGCCGTCGCATTAATGCGTCGCCGGGCTTCATGATCAAGCGATCGACGATAATCTCAATCTGGTGCTTCTTCTGTTTGTCGAGAGCAATGTCCTCGCCCAGATCGACGATCTTGCCGTCAATGCGCGCCCTGATGTACCCAGCCCGCCGCATTTCCAGGAGCTCTTTTCGGTATTCGCCTTTTCTCCCGCGCACGATCGGAGCCAGGATCTGGAACTTCTCGCCCTCAGGCAACGAGGCGATCGCATCGACCATCTGCTGAACCGTCTGAGCCGTAATCTCTTCGCCACACTGGAAACAATAGGGGTGTCCGACACGGGCAAAAAGCAGCCGAAGATAGTCGTAGATTTCCGTGACGGTGCCGACGGTAGAACGGGGGTTGTGGCTGGTGCTTTTCTGTTCGATGGAAATAGCAGGCGAGAGCCCTTCGATCGAATCGACATCGGGCTTGCCCATCTGCTCCAAGAACTGGCGGGCATAGGCGGACAGCGATTCGACATACCGGCGCTGTCCTTCGGCATAGATCGTATCGAAAGCGAGGGATGACTTGCCCGATCCGCTCAGACCGGTGATGACAACGAGCTTGTCGCGCGGGATCTCAACATCGATGTTTTTGAGATTGTGTTCCCGCGCCCCCTTGATGACGATCGATTGGCCCATAGGCTCCCTGGATGAACGGTCGGTGACAACCTTCCGATTCCGGCAACTCAGACCTCTTCACTCTCGTCGGCCGCGGGATTATACCATCCACCTTGTGCTCCTTGACAAAGAGCAAAACCGGGTGCTACGCAGGTCGGATATGTTTGCGGAGGACTCAGTGACACAGGGGCAACAAGCGCCGGAAGCCCGTTCAGTCTCGAACTGGTCAGGCTCTGCCCGTGAACAGGCCGTGCAACGGATGTTCACGGCGATCGCAGGTGTCTACGACCTGAATAACACGCTCCTGAGTTTCGGGCTGCACCACCGCTGGAAGAAAATCACTGCATCGTCGGTCCCAAAGGTCCAGCAGGGGACTGCCCTCGATGTGGGATCCGGCACGGCGGACCTGGCAATGCTGGTTGAACCTCGAATGGGGACAAATGGGCGTGTGATCGCCTCCGATCTGAACCATGCCATGCTGGCGGAAGGACTCAAAAAGGTCGCCGGCAAAAAGCTATCCGGCAAAATCACCTGCTTGCAGGCCAACGCAGAGCATCTGGGGTTTGCCGACAATACATTCGATGCCGTAACAACCGGCTTCTGCATGCGGAATGTCGGCAATCTCGCACAGGCTGTCGGGGAAATTCGTCGTGTAATGAAACCGGGAGGCACGTTCGTCTGCCTGGAGTTTTCCCGACCCGTCTTCGGATGGCTGCGCGCCCTCTATGATTGGTATTCGTTCACGCTATTACCCTGGATCGGCACGAGGGTCGCGCGGGACAAGACCGGTGTCTATGAGTACCTACCCGCTTCGATTCGGACATTCCCTGATCAAGAACGGCTCTGCCAGGTCTTGCGTGAGGCCGGCTTCCATCACGTATCCTATAAGAATCTGACCGGCGGGATCGTGGCAATCCACATCGCCACAAAGTAATTCTAATGAACTCGATTCTTTACATCTTCCTCCCCTGCAAGAAGGTTTATCCGATAGGAATCACCTATCTGGCAGATTTTATCCATCGGCGTAAGCCGGAGGTGCGCCAACGCATCCTTGATCTCTCGCTGTTCCCAGTCTCGCAGCGAAGCCAGGCGATTCGTGATGCCGCCAGCGAGTTCAAACCTGATTTGGTCTGTTTCTCCTGGCGCGACATTCAGATTTTCTCCCCGCACGAGGGGGACTCCTCACTCGAACATGCCTTTAACTTTTATTTCGCCAGTAATCCTATCAAGCGTGTCGTCGCCTCCTTTGAAGGGCTGAAACAACTCTATCGCTACTACAGCCACATTTATACGATTCTTTCTTATCCCTGGTTAATCCGCAAAGAGTTCCCCAAGACACAGATCATGATCGGCGGCGGAGCCTTCACCGCCTTTGCCGATCAATTGATTGCGAAGCTACCTGAAGGAACGATCGGCCTCCTGGGCGAAGGCGAAGATGCCATCCTGAAGGTCATCGAAGGCCGGTCCATCGAAGATGAGCGGTACATCATCAAAGAGGGAAAGACCGTTCGCAAAGGCAAGCAGGGCTCCCCCGCGCTGCTCGATGCACAGACCGTAGACCTGTCCTATCTGACCTCGATCTTTCCCCAGTACCGTGAATATGTCGGCGAGTCGATCGGTGTCCAGTCAAAGCGCGGCTGCCCCTACGACTGCGCCTTCTGCCTCTACCCATATATCGAAGGAAAGCGGGTACGGTATCGCCCGGCTGAAACGGTCGTGAAGGACATCTCCCAGCACTACCATCAATGGGGTGCACGCCGGTTCTGGTTTACCGATGCCCAATTCATCACCGGCAAAGAAGCCTATCCCCAATGCACGGAAATCCTCGAGCGCATTCTCAGTGAGAAACTCGAGATCGAATGGTCGGGCTACATCCGCACCTCACTCATCACGCCCGAACTGGCGAAATTGATGGTGCGATCCGGGGTCGGCGACCTGGAAGTGGCTATCACCTCCGGCTCACAGGAAGTGCTGAATAACCTGCATATGGGATTCAAGCTGGAGCGACTCTATGACGGCTGCCGCTATCTGGCGGAAGCCGGCTTCAAGGGCAAGATTATCTTGAATTATTCCCTCAACAGCCCAAAAGAGACTGAGGAGACCCTGCTCCAAAGTGTGGAGTCATATAAAGTGGTGGCCTCGATACTCGGTGAGGAACGGGTTTTTCCATTGATGTTCTTCCTCGGAATCCAGCCCAATACCGATTTGGAACAACGCCTTCTTGAAGAGGGCTACCTGTCAGCCGGGTACAATCCCCTGATGCTGACCCCCACCAGCATCAGGAAACTGCTCTATAACCCGGCTCCCCTGAACAAGTTTATTGCAAAAGCATGTCTCCGGGCCTGGGAACGGAAGGAAGGTAGTCGTGACCCAAGAAAATGGTCAGGCTCCCTCTCGCAACCAGCCGGTGAATCGGTCCCCTATGCTGATAAGAGCTTGAGCCGAGGGATTGAAGGAAATTCCGGGCGTGATGCCCTCCTTTCGTTGGAGGAAATCCTTCGATCCCGCCAATCACTCAGGGCGTCAACGAATACGGATAAAGGCACTGTGGCGACCCATGCGTCATGAGACTATGCCTCCCTCAGGACCGCCTTGCATTCCACTTCTACCCAGTGCTATGATTCGCGCTCTTTGAGACTGGGGGAGTACGTCAACCGTTTGGATTTTTTGATAAATATGCCTGTTTGCCCTGGTCCGGAGAGCGCCTGGAGGAGGCATCTCGATGTATAAGACGATCTATATTCCGGTCGACAATTCCGACCATTCTAATACGGCCGTGGACATCGGTGTCCACATGGCCAAGCTATTCGGATCCAAGATCGTGGGCAGCCAGGTCTATGCCGCCAAAATGCACGACAAGCGCTTCAAGCAAATGGAGGCAGGCCTGCCTGAGGAATATCATGACGAGAAGGAACTCGACAGACAGCGTCAGATCCACGATTCACTGATCACCCGTGGGCTCCAAATCATTACCGATTCCTATCTTGATTACGTCGATAAAAAATGCAACGAAGCCAACCTGCCGGTAGAAAGGCGATCCCTTGAAGGCCGCAATTGGAAAGTCCTGGCCGAAGATATCAACACCAACGCCTACGACCTGGTTATCATGGGTGCCTTGGGGGTGGGGGCGGTCAAAGACAGCGTGATAGGCAGCAACACCGAGCGCGTCATCCGCCGCGTCAGAAACTCCGACATGTTGATCGTAAAAAATACCCAGCCGATGACCAACGGCAAGATCGTCGTAGCCGTCGATGGGAGTCCCTATTCATTCGGTGGGCTGATGACCGGGCTTCAACTTGGCAAGGCCTTGAATATGCCGGTCGAGGCGATTTCCGCCTTCGATCCCTATTTCCATTATGCGGCCTTCCACAGTATCTCGGGAGTCTTGAACGAGGAGGCCGGGAAGGTCTTCCGTTTCAAGGAACAGGAGAAACTGCACGAAGAAATCATCGACAGCGGATTGGCCAAGATTTATCAGTCCCACTTGGATATCTCACGCGAAATCGCGCAGGCTGAGCAGACAGACGTCAAGACCACACTCCTCGACGGCAAGGCCTTCGAGAAGATCATTCAATACGTCCGAAAAGACATCCCGGCCCTTTTGATCGTGGGCCGTATCGGTGTCCACAGTGACGAAGACATGGATGTCGGAAGCAACACGGAAAACCTGCTCCGCAGTGCTCCCTGTAACATTCTGGTGTCCAATCGCAAGTATGTGCCGCCAATAGATACCCAGGCCGAATACACGATCGCCTGGACCGAAGAGGCCCTGCGCCGGATGGAAAAGATTCCCGTGTTCGCACGCGGCGTCGCCAAGACTGCCATACACCGCTACGCAATTGAAAAGGGTCATACGATCATCAGCAATACCGTCGTGGATGCCGCCGTCGGACATATTCTGCCGAAAGGGGCGATGGACGCCATGCGCGCACTCGGAGGCAGTCTGGAGGCTGCCGGTATCGACCGTGACAAGATGCAGGCGGATGATTCAGTGGCCAAAGACCTCATGGGCTCGACTCTCAGCGGCATGATGACGCAAGTCGTCGAGGAAAAACCGAAACCTTCCGGGACAACCCAGGCTTATCTCGATCGGATGAGCCAGAAATATTTCGTCTGTGACGGTTGCGGTTATGTCGGAAAAGGCGACACGCCCGTGAAATGTCCCGTATGCGGCGCGGAAGGCGATCGCTTCAAGCAGGTCGACAAGAGCATCTTCGAAGCAGCAGCTAAAGCCGAGGGTGAGGTGGAGACGGACCTGGCTTACGATGATGTTCCGATGCAGTGGACAAAGGACGCCAAGGAGGCGATCCGGGCCGTTCCTGCCGGGTTCCAACGCCGGCGCGCAAAGGCAAAGATTGAAAAGACAGCCCGTAAGCTCGGCATGACGACGATTACACTGGAATATGCCGCTCCTATGATTCAGGAAGCAGCCTCAGAAGATTATCAACCGATTTTCTCCAACAAGGGCACCGGCACCTCCGCTGAAGCAGAAGCCAAACTGGCGGCAGCCGGTGGCAACAGTACAAATGGGGATGCTGAAAACGGCAATGGGAACGGCCATACCGAAGCATCGCCTTACACGTGGACGGCGGATGCTCAGGCAAGGCTTGATCGGGCACCGGAGGGCTTCATGCGTGAGTGCACGAAGGCCCTGATAATCAAGCACGCGGATAAGATCGGCACAACGCACATCACCCTGGAAGTGGCCAACGAGGGGATCGAGCAGGCGAAGGGCTACATGGAAGAAGCCATGAAGACCGGGAACCTGAAAGATATGATTGCAAACCTCACCGGGAAGTCCAAATCCGGGGCCGGCCACTGATGGGAAAATCGCTTCCGATCCTGAATGTCCCGTCGCTTTCGGGAGCGCTGGGATCTTTTCAGCAACAGATTACCCAGTTCTTCACACCGACGCCTCAAGGGGAGGGGCCTTACGACGGTCGTACCGTCGACGACTTCAAGCCCTACCTCGTTGCTCTCAACCTCACTAAACGGTGCAATCTCAAGTGTGACCACTGCTATCTCGATGCCACCACCAAGGCGGCAGGTGGCGACGACGAGCTTTCGACTGAAGAGTGTTTCCGGCTCATCGACCAAATCTCCGAAGTCAACAAAGGGTGTCTTCTCGTGATCACCGGCGGCGAGCCGCTGGTTCGCCCCGACATCCTCGACATCGCGCGACATGCAGTAAAGCTCGGCTTCATGGTCGTCTTCGGCACCAACGGCATGCTCATCAACGATCAGATGGCCAAGGCCCTCGTGGAAATCGGAGTCATGGGAGTCGGCATCAGCATCGACTCGCTGGAACCAGCCAAGCACAATGCCTTTCGCGGGGTACCGGGAGCCTGGGAGGCAGCTGTCGCCGGTATTGAAGCCAGCAAGCGCAATGGGCTCCAATTCCAGGTGCACTTCAGCGTACAGCCGATGAACTATCGGGAACTCCCTGCCGTCGTCGAATGGGCTCACAGTCTGGGTGCCCGTGTCCTCAACGTATTCTTCATGGTGTGTACCGGGCGGGGCGAAGAATTGACCGACATCACTCCCGCCCAGTATGAAGAAGTGCTCGGGTATCTGGTGAACTGCCAGGACAACTACAAAGGAATGCTCGTTCGAGCCCGCTGCGCGCCGCATTTCAAGCGCCTGGCCTACGAGAAGGATCCGAACTCGCCGATCACCAAAGCCACGGGCTATATGGGCGGAGGCTGTCTGGCGGGCACGAATTACGCTCGAGTCACTCCGAACGGAGAACTGACTCCCTGCCCATACATGCCGCTGTCGGCGGGTAATGTTCGCTGGAACAGTTTCGCGGATCTCTGGGAGAAGTCTGACGTATTCAATTCATTCCGTTATCCGCAACTGAAAGGGAAGTGCGGAGATTGCGAATACACGGACATCTGCGGCGGCTGCCGTGCCCGTCCCTACGTAGATCATGGCGATTGGCTGGACGAGGATCAGTGGTGCCTCTATACCCCGAAGGGCGGAGCGAAGATCAAAGTCGCGTTCAACATCCCGGAAGAGACGGAAGTTGCGTGGGATGAAGCGTCGGCGCTACGCCTCAGCCGTATTCCGTACTTCTTGCGCGCCATGGTTAAGAAGGGGGTCGAAAAGCACGCTCGGGAGAACAACGTGCCGTTGATTACCGTCGAATTGATGGAAGAGCTTCGAAAAAAGCGGTTCGGCAATGATTCTCCGGTTTTCAATTTCGACGTAAAGAACAAGGAATAACAAGTCAGGGGTGGAAATTTTGGAGAGACCTTCCCATCCACTCACTCATTTATACTCATCTCGTACCGATTGCCATTGACATGGACGCTGTTCAAAGCATCCTCACCGACCTCAATACGCTGATTCCAATCGTCAACCACTGGTTTCATCTCCTGTCCGCCATCGTCTGGATCGGCGGTCTGGCTTTTCTGGTTCTGGCCGTCACTCCTGGACTGCAGAAAGCCGTCCCGAAGGAACAGATCAAGCCGATCACCGATGTTTTTTATCAGCATTATAAGAAAGTTGCGGGCATCTTGTTAGCCGTGCTCTTATTCACCGGTGGAATCAACCTTCACTACGTGAATCAAGTGCTCGTCTCACAGACCGGCAGCGGCGTACAACACCATGCCAAGTACCTGACGGTTTTCTTCATCAAGCTCTCTCTTGTCCTCGGCCTCCTTACCCTCTTCCTGTACACCGTGATCTTCAAGTCAGATGACGAAGCGGAGGAAGGCGAATCCTATGAAGCGATTCCCTTTCAGCGTGCTGCACTCTGGATGGGGATTTTCATCATCCTGTGCGCCGCGGCCATGAAACACTTGCACCAATAGCTGTTTTGCTTTTCAATGCCCTCCAATACTTGTAGTCCATAATCCAACGTATCTGCTCGGATAAATTCAGTACTCGTTCCAATACGGGAATTAGCGTCCCACCTTTCCTCACCGGATTAACGACAGGCCAATTCACTTTCCTGATTCAGCGTTATCAAAGACTTCGGCACCTCGCGCTCTGCGTCCGACCATATCAAGCCGGCTGGCATGGGCGTTGCTGAATGGCCTGCCAACGTCATGCTGAGGGATTTTATAAAAGAACAACACCGTCACGGAAATCATTTTGGCAAGAGATGGCGCCGATCGATCTCCACGACATCAAGCCAGCGCCGTGTGTTCTTTTGGGATGTCCTCCGGATCATGCCCATCCTGACCGAGATCGTCGCCCCGTCTTTCTGCCATCAAAGCCGCGTGTCTGATTCTGGTCAGCACGCGGCTTTTAACCTCGTGATCGGTCAGCGCACTCGTTGTTTTCAATACTCCTTCCCGTCTGTTACCACAAGGTGAAGGATCACATCGTCCTGCGCAAAGGAGGAGTGTATGCCGATATCCACACAACCCTTGTCAAAGCCGGCTGAGAAGATGTGCCAGTCTCCGCTTCAACGTTGCGGGCTTACAGGAAAAGAAGAGGTGGAGGAAAAACGACGGATGGTCAGGCTTACCGTCACACTCCCTTCTGACCTCGTCGAGCAAATGCGAGATGCCGTGTATTGGACTCCTGGAGTGACACTGGCTTGGGTGATTGGCCGGGCTCTCCAATCGGGACTGGTCGAATTAGTCACGGCCAATCATGGGCCATTCCCCAAGCGAGCCAAACCACTTCGCGCTGGACGCCCGAAATTGCTTGGGCAATCGATGGCTATTTCACCGCCGTCCCCTCACCGGACAGGAGTTCTGCCAGCGAACGACTCGCCTCAACCCATTCACACCTAGATATGTCCATTCGATCACCGACGGCGTAACCGACATTCATTCATCGGACAGTTCCCAGGAAGAGGTCATCAGAGGCGGAGCATACGGGGCGGCGCAGAGAGATACTATTACAATGGAGAAATGGATTTGTCCCCACGTTAAAAACGATCAGGGTATCTCGACTGCCCTGGCGAATGCTTCTTAGTCACACACGGTTGGAGGGATTTCTTACCGTGATGTACTGGAAGTTGAGAACGCCCGCTTGAACACGCCTCGAATACCGAAGTAGGCGAACGAATCTTTGAGATTGGAATAGAGCCGCTTGAACGAACCCATCTCGGGGTTGGTTACATACTCCATTGTGAGGACAATCCGCTCTTCTCCCTGTCCGAGGGGAGTTACCGCATGCCAAAGCTTGTCGCCGTTGAAGATGACAAGATCACCCGGACGGGTGATAAGCTCCATTTTTCGCGGCGGTCTGGCCGGATCGTCTTTGAACAACTCGCAAACAAGTTTGCATTGAGTAGACCTGTCTACAAGCCCCAGTAAGATAGTGTAACGCGCCCCCTTATAATAAGACGTGTCATAGTGAAAACCGATATGATCGCCCGATTCCGTGTAGTAATACAGGGCACAGGAATGGGGATCGTTGTCCGGACAGAGCATCAGCTTGGCTTCGGCCAAACGGCTCAGGAAGGTGAGAAACTCCGGCGAACGGTACAATTCGAGAAAGACCGGTGCCTTTTCCTGAACCGTGTAGTAACTCACACTGCCGCCCTTCTTATGGCCGGGAATGTAATTACGGTTCAAATCATTCTTTACACCCTGCGCCTGAGGAACCAGTGAGGCTTCGACCAGCTCACGCGGAAGGAACTGAGGGATGAACAGGAATTCGTTCTGCTCCCAATACTCCTGATGCAACCGATCGAAATCCAGCTTAGCAACGGCTTGCTCCATCTCTTCGGCCACTCTGCCTGCTGCCACCATACCCATGCTCACCCACTCCTTCTCCGGCCTTATTACGGAGGCTGAAACATCCTTCTGCCAGACTCGCATGTTGCCTATACGCTCAGCGTCGGCAGCGAGTACGTGTTCCCTCTTTTCTGATCGTGCGGCCTTACTGAACAGCTTTTTTTGCTTCCTGCCTGCGGCAAAGCATTATCTATCACCTCGTTACCTCTGTCGATCGCCTGAAAGGGAGGGGTTGCCTGCGTCCCCTCAAGTGAAGCCCGACCCTCCTCATCACGGCTGGTTCAATACCGGCGCCCTGACCACTTCGACATCATCAGGCAATTTAGGGATAAAGATCTCATCACTCAAACCCAGGTTCGGCTCGACTGAGGCGAACTCGAAGCTGGATACGTTGCCGCTGACTTCGTAGAGCGAAACCGTCCGTATGAAATAGGTTTTAGGAAACACTTCGACGACGATTTTCTTGATGCTCCGCTGCGCCTCATTTTCACGCGATTTTGGCAAAAGCGTGAGCAGGCGGATTCCACCCACGCCGCGATCTTTTCCGGGGGTGGGTTCCACGTCAAATGATTCCTCCAGCTTCGCCGCCCCTTGCAGAAGTTCAAGCGGAGCTTTCGACGCTGCCATTTGCGTCAGTTTTCCGACCAAGACTTGATTGTGCTCAGGCACATAGACTTTGACCTCGTCACCATGGACATAAATATCTTCCGTCGAAGGATTAAGATAGTTCCATCGCAACCGCCCCGGCTTTTTAATGTAGACTTTTCCTGAAGACGTGATCGGCCTCTCGAATCCTTCGATCAAGGTCTTCTGCGTAAAATCGGCTTGAAGATCCTTGGTCTTTTCGTATCGCGCCTGCAAGCGTTTGACCACATCACGCACTTCCGTTCGCGCCTTTTCATCCCCGACCTCCTCAGCAAAGGCAATAGAACTTATTGGTATCATCAGCATCACGACGACACACCACATCCCCGCGTTTCTCATTCGTGCGCATCTCCTACCGGCCCGCGACGTCCGATGACTTCGCGGCGCCCATCACGCCCCGCCGCCCCGACCAACCCATCCGCCTCCATCTGCTCGATCATCCTCGCAGCACGGGGATAGCCGACACGCAGACGCCGCTGGATCAACGACGCCGACGCCTGGCCGGTCGACAGGACCAAGTCCTTCGCCTGTTCATAGACTTCATCCTGTGCCTCTTCCTCTTTGCTTTCTTCTTGTTTCAGCGCCTGCAATTCCTGGTTATAGCTGGGGGCAGCCTGTTTCTTCACTGACTCCACAACCCGACGGACGTCGTCGTCGGATACGAAGGATCCATGAAGCCGCATCAGCCGACCAGTTCCTGAAGCCAGGTAGAGCATGTCTCCCCGGCCTAAGAGAGCCTCCGCCCCGTTCGCATCAAGTATGGTACGCGAGTCGGTCTTCGAGGATACCTGGAAAGCAATGCGGGCCGGGAAGTTTGCCTTGATCAATCCTGTCAGCACGTCTACCGACGGACGTTGCGTCGCCAGTACAAGGTGAATACCGGAAGCTCTCGCCATCTGCGCCAACCTGGCGATTTTGTCTTCCACGTCCTTCGGCGCTACCATCATCAAGTCGGCGAGTTCGTCGATCATGACGACGATATACGGCAACGGCTCCGGCGGAGTCGGCGGTGGAGAAAATGACCCAGGAGTGCCTTCCGGCACCGTCGTTTCGCCGGCTGCGAGCCGTTCCTCTTCAGGAAGAAATTGAATCGGTAATTCCGGTTGATCGGGCTTGGATTCTGTGCCTACGTCACCAAGCACCCCCTGTGCCCCCGCGACTTTCCGATTGTATGAATCGATGTTTCGCACACCCGCTTCTGCCAGCAACTTATACCGTCGTTCCATTTCCTGGACGACCCAGCTCAAACCCCGCGCTGCCGACTTTGGATCGGTAATCACGGGCCTCAGCAGATGCGGAATGCCGTCATACGTCTGAAACTCCAGCATCTTAGGGTCGATGAGGAGTAATTTCACTTCGTTCGGACGCGCCCGTAGCAGGATACTGATGAGCATGGTGTTCAACCCGACACTCTTTCCGGCTCCTGTCGCCCCGGCCACGAGCAAATGCGGCATCGTCTTGAGATCCGCCGTCACAGGCGTCCCAAATATATCCTTGCCCAGGGCCAAGGTAAGTTTCGATCTGGCCCTGGTGAAAGCTTCGCTTGTGACGACTTCCTTCATCGAAACCATCTCTCGCTGAGCATTCGGCACTTCGATCCCGACGACGGATTTTCCAGGGATCGGCGCAACGATGCGCAGGCTGATCGCCTTCATCGCCAGTGCCAAGTCATCCGCAAGGTTTACGATCCTGGAGACCTTCGTTCCCGGTGCCGGCTCGAACTCATACATCGTGACGACCGGCCCTGGGCGCACTTCCGTCACCTTCCCATCGATGCCGAAACTCTGCAACGCTTTCGCAAGAACCTCGGATTGTGCCCTCAACTCTTCGTCAGTCACCCGGGAAAGCACACCGGACGGATCGCTCAACAACTCCTCCGCATCCGGCAATTGATATTCGCCGGGATCCTCGACCCGCTCGATGATCGCTCCCTCCGGTTCAAGTTCTGCGACATCGACCGATTCCGGTGCAATTTCCGGTACGGAGGGATACTGCACAATCGGCTCTTCAATAGCGGAAGGTGCTTCTTCCTCCGGAAGCGCCTCTTCAATGACTGCCCGAATAGACTTCGTTTTCTTCGGCTTCGACGTCTTAGGAACCTCGTCCGCAGCCTCCCGTTGTCTTCGCTGCGGAATGAGTGTCCGGAACGCTTCAACCGCCCTTCGCCCCCGCGCAGACACTTGCACGGCTAGCTGGGCCAAGGAAAGCGGCGTTGTGAACAGGAGTGAGACCAACAATCCGGCGAGGATTAAAATATGCGCGCCGGTACTTGCGAAATACGTACGTAGTCCATCTCCGAGAAGCTGCCCGAACAATCCGCCGGCGTGGCCCCGAAAGACCAGGCCGCTGGAGATGGTCGGGACGGCCGTGACTTCCAGGTGGAGGAAGCCGCTCAGAAACAGCAGAGCCGCCAGGGACGCCCCAGCATTCCGCAATCTGATAGAAAGGTCACTTTGAGTAAAGCAACGGGCTCCGAGAAGACCCAGTAGGACCGGGAAGAAATACGCGGCTCCGCCGATCAAAGAAAACAGCACGGAGGAAAACACCGCCCCGGCGGATCCGATAAGGTTGCGCGTCGGCGGCGTGACCGTCGAACCGGGTGTCGCAACGACTTTGGGTTCACCCGGCACAAAGGAGAGCAGACTTAACAGAGTAAGCAGACTCAAGGCGACAAGAATGACGCCGATGACTTCACGCTTGATGTGAGAAGGAATCGCAGAGGGCCGGCGGGCCTCACCCCGCTTGGCCTGGCTGGTAACGCCCATGGCGCGGATGCTAACACAGGGTGGGAGCCAATTCAAACAAGCGTCGAGTGTCATCCCTTATCTGATCATTGGCTCGCCGCACGTACCTGCTTGGAAAGCTCAATCAACTCCTTCAGCCCTACATTCTCAGCCCGGATCGCAGCGGGAATGCCCAAGGTGGTCAGTCCATGAGTCACAATCGCCGGGTCATACCCTTCGTCACGGAGCGAGTTGACGAGCGTCTTCCGCCTATGCGCGAAAGCGGACTTGACGAGCTTCGCAAATGCAGCCTCTTCACCGGCCGAAAGTGAGGGATGTGGCTTGGTTCGCAGAGAGACCACTGCTGATCCAACTTCCGGTCTCGGCCGGAAGCAGTTTGCCGAAACTCTAAACGCTTTATTGATGTCAGCCGCGTATTGCACCATAACGGACAGCACGCCGTATTCTTCAGTCCCCGGTTTCGCAACCAGTCTATCCGCCACTTCCTCCTGCAACATAAGCACCATGTGGGGAAATTTCTGACGGTACTCAAGGAGCCTGAACAACAACGGTGTAGAAATATAGTACGGCAGATTGGCAACGACAGTCGTGTCGTCGGGCAGTCGGTCCATGGGATACTGTAACGCGTCTCCACAGACCAGCTCGACATTTGGCCATTCTGCCCCCCTTTCTTGAAGCAAACGGTACAACATTGGATCGACTTCGATCGCTACGACCTGTCCGGCCGCGTGCGAAAGAGCTTCCGTCAGTATTCCACGACCGGGACCGATTTCGAGGACACTCGTGTCCGGCGTGAGTTCAGCCAAGGCCACGATTTTTCTGACAATGTTGGGGTCGATAAGAAAGTTTTGGCCCAGGCGTTTGTTGGCAGGGGGGAAGGAAGGTGCCGGCACCTGTTACCCTCCGCTTGACGGAGTACGATCGGCATTCGACAGTGTCTTGGCCAATGCCGTCAGCGGCGTCTTGAAGGTATCGATGAAATCGGTGAACTCGTCAACGAGGTCGTTCGTGAAAGAAGGACCCGGCTGAACACGAGCGAAATCCTGTGCCGCCTGTGGCCCGACCGATTCAGACAGCAAGGCGATGGTCTCTTTCCTCCACTTCGCTACACGTTCCATCCCGGATACCGTATTGAGGGAGCCGATGGTTTCCTGAAAGATCTTATCCAGCTCCTTCAATTGGTGCTGGATGACCGTAATACTCTTATTCACATCTGGTGACATGGCTATTGCACTCCTTTTCTTGCTGAATTAACCGTCCTGCGTTTCGATGCCAAGCTCGCAGCCAGCCTGACTGCCTCGATCAAACTGCCGGGATCGGCAATGCCCTTCCCGACGATATCGAATGCCGTGCCGTGATCGACCGACGTACGTATGATCGGCAACCCTACCGTCAAATTCACGCAGGTACCGAACGCGACTAACTTAAGGGGAATCAATCCCTGATCGTGATAAAGCGCAACCACGCCATCGAAGTCCCCGCGAGCCGCCTTGCCGAATAGAGTATCGGCCGGCAGCGGGTCGCTCGCGTGTATGCCCTTGCCCCGAGCCGCCCGTGATGCCGGCAGAATCAGGCGTGCCTCTTCATCTCCAAAAAGACCATGTTCGCCCGCATGGGGATTCAACGCAGCGACGCCGATCTTTGGTTTCTTGATACCGAAGAGAGCTGTCAGCGCCAGATGCGCCAGCCGGATACCCTTCTCGATCTTGGCTTGAGTCAGTAGTGACGGCAGTTCTTTGATCGCTACATGCGTCGTCACAAACATGATCCGAAGAGGGCCGCCGACTATCATCATCCCGGATTCCCGCGCCTGAGTCAGATCAGCCAGAAGCTCCGTGTGTCCCGGATAATGACAACCGGCCATGTTTATAGCTTCCTTGTTGATCGGTGCGGTCACAATCCCGTCGATACATCCGATTTGTGCCAGATGAACCGCCTTCTTGATAAAGGCAACGGAAGCGGCGCCGGTTTGCGGTGCCGCCGTACCGGCCGTGAACCGCTCGAGTGGTTTCTCCTGCGGATCCAAGACGGCTATCTGACTCCTACCTGGGCGGGCGGGCTCATGCCCTTCAATTGACCGAACTTCGAGCTTCAACTTCAATTTCTTGACAGTCTGCTGCATCACGGCATAAGACCCGATCACGAGTGGCGTACAGATACGTCTGAGCGTGGATCCCGCCAGGGCCTTGGCGATCACTTCCGGTCCGATGCCGGCCGGATCTCCCATCGTAATTCCGAGAAGCGGCTTGCCGTGCAGATTCGCCATGCTGTTCTTGTTACTCGTCACTTCTCCCCCGTCCCGTCGCTAGAAGCCATACAGATACGCTGCGTACCCTATATAAAGCACCGCGCCGGCACCCAGCAACCAAGGCCGCCATTCTCCAGCCCACGCGGCTTGAAGGATCAGGCTGCCTGCTGCCACAACGGCCAAGACCATCGTGAGCAGCGCAGATGGGGCGAGGGTCCAGCTCGTCCCGATCAAGCCGACCGACACGGGAACGCTTCCCTGAAACACCATGGCGCCCGTGACGTTTCCCACTGCCAAACGATCCTTCTTCTGGTACAGCCACAAGAAACTGTTCGACATCTCAGGCAGTTCCGTTGCCAGCGGTGCGATGAGAAGCGCCAGAATCAAAGGGGAAATCTCT